>CAYMHX010000209.1:0-1670 GCA_964390325.1 uncultured Roseburia sp.
CCAATAACCGTACTAAGTAACGAGTACAGTAACATAAGCACCACAGCCTTTATCACGCACTTTTTCAGCCATTCTATTTTCTCACCCAATAAAATATAGCCACCAACAATAAAAAGTGAAATATAGCCTAATAATGCAGCTGAAAAGTATACTGCCGCACCCAGCATTCCTGCTGATATTCCAAGTTTTGTTTTCTCCATTTTTACCCCTCTTTTCTACCATTTCTCTTATCCTTTTTACCATAAGTATTTTTAGGAAAATTTTTTTCATAAACGAACTGGTATCCATGTATGGTCTGCCCGTTCTTCTCATATGTATATTCCTCAATTCCCTGTGGCTGTAAATACATATCGTAAGGCTTTCCATTTTTTCCAATCAATCCTTTCATCAAGATTTTCTTTCCTTCCAAAAGTTCTGCTACCTGCTCATCCGTAAATGGTTTTCCAAAATATACGGATACATTCATACCGCATTTTTTGCTACAGTACGCTCCAAATTTTCCTTTCAATACCTGACTGCCACATTTTGGACATTTTCCCAATGTGACTGCTTTCGGTGGAAATAGCGCCTTATATTCTTCCTTTGCTTCTTTGTTATCTTCGATTAACGATTTAATCATCGCATCGATACCGCCCATAAATACGGTATCCGATAACTCCCCTTTGGCAACAAGCGTAAGTTTGTTTTCCCAGTCAGCCGTAAGCTTTGGCGATTTTACAATCTGAGGAAGCACATGAATCAGTTTCTGCCCTTGATCTGTCGGAAAAAGATGTTTCTTTTCCCTTCGTATGTAGCCATCCTTCACCAGCTTTTCTATAATATCTGCCCTGGTTGCAGGAGTTCCTAGACCCTTACGCTCTACATCATCATTCATATCCTCATTTCCAGCACGTTCCATGGCGGACAGGAGGCTGTCTTCGGTAAAGTGCTTTGGCGGTGAACTGAAATGCTCTGTAACTTTTGTTTCCTGAACCACAAGGCTCATACCTTCTTTTAATTCTGGAAGACCATTCTCGTTTTCTGCGTTTGGCTTTCCAAGTTCATAAAACTTTAAAAAGGCTTCTTCAAATTTCTTCCATCCTTGGTTAATTACTGTCTTTTCACTGGCTGTAAAGATATGCTCTTCACAGAAAAGCTCCGCTTTTGTACTTTCATATAAATAGTTTTCTGCTGTTGCAGTTAGTAAACGCTCTGCTACAAGAAAGAGTATTTTTCTTTCAGGTTCAGGCACTGCGAAAAGGTCTGTTTTTCCAATTTCAACCGTTGGAATAATTGCATGGTGGTCCGTTACCTTTTTGCTGTCCAGTATCTTTTTTACATTTGGTGAAAACAGAATGGAAGGTACAAAAGGCATGTGTGTTACGATAATTTCTATTACCTTCCTAGCAGTTTCTTCCATGTCATCGGATAAATATCTGCTATCTGTTCTTGGATACGTCAGAAGCTTATTTTCATAAAGGCTCTGGGCATACTCCAACGTCTGCTTTGCAGTAAAACCATACAATCGGTTAGCATCTCTCTGTAAAGACGTAAGGTCATACAATTTTGGTGTAGTAATTTTCTTTTCTTCTCTTACCACTTCAGTCACAATTGCATCTGCTTTTTTACAGCTATCTGCCAGTTTTCCTGCTTTTTCTTTCTTGTCAAAGTTCTCACAGACTGCATCCATC
>CAYMHX010000209.1:1680-4681 GCA_964390325.1 uncultured Roseburia sp.
ACTGCATCGATCCCATCGCATACGATATGTGCCACATAATGTGCCTTTTTTACAAATCTCGCAATCTCCTGTTCCCTTGTTACAATCATCGCAAGTGTCGGTGTCTGAACCCTTCCGACCTTTAAGAGATTTCCATCATAAAGGCTTGTGAAAAGTCTGGTTCCATTCATTCCTACCAGCCAGTCCGCTTTCTGTCTGCAAAGTGCCGAAAGGTACAGGTTTTCATACTCACCACCCGCTTTTAAGTGTAAAAAACCATCCCTTATTGCACCTTCTTCCATGGATGATATCCAAAGGCGTTTAACTGGCTTTGTACATTCAGCCATATCATAAACCAGACGGAAGATAAGCTCCCCTTCTCTTCCTGCATCTGTGGCACAGACAACTTCTTCTATCTCTGGATCGTTTAACAGATGACACAAAATATCAAACTGTGCCCTTGTCTCACCTTTTACCCTATATTTCCATTCTTTTGGGCTAATCGGAAGATTTTCATAACTCCATTTCTTCCATGCTTCGTTATAACTTTCCGGATCTTCCGGCTCCACAAGATGCCCTATGCACCAACTTACAATATATCCGTTTTCCTTTCGGAAACCGCCTTCTTTCTGGTCTGCCCCAAGCACAGCAGCAAGCTGCCCTGCCACACTCGGTTTTTCAGCAATAACCAGGTTATATTTATCATTCATTTGTGTCACCCTCCGTATCATCTGCTGTATCTTCTACCTCATAATTGTTCCAATCTTCGTTCTCATTTTCATAAGTTTCTTCCTCATACAATTCCTCATCTTCTTCTGCGATTTCCTGCTTTTTCTTATAAACCTTAAAGTAATAACCTGCTCCTATACCGATTACTGCAGCTATACCCATGATGATATAAACAATCATGCTGTTTCCTTCTTTTTCTTCTGTCGCATCTGGTTCTGTGATACCCTCGGATTCTGTAGAACTGTCTGCTTCGCTGTCTTCATCCTGTCCAAACTGGTCTTCCATATCCGTTTGATCTTCCGTATCATTTGGAATTGCCATCTCCGTTACAGCACTGTTCTGTGGTAATGTCTGCATGGTATCTGCGGTCACGTTTAATAAATCCCTTTCACTGATTTCGGTTAAGAAATATACCTGCTCATTTTCACCAGATTTATCAATAATGAGATAAAAGACTTTCTCGGAATCTGTTTTTATGGTATAGAATTCTTTTTTGCTTTCATCCGCATGTTCTGTCACATCAGCCTTTGCATCCGAAGGATCTGTAGGTGTTGCATCTTCTGGTAAAATGTTTTCTTCGTCATCATCTTCTTCCGTGCGGTAATAAATGTTCTTTACCCTATAAACATCCGACATATTTCCTGCCATATCCATTGCCTGTACCGTAAAATATTCATAGCCGGTATCAAACTCCTGCAAACGGATATTTAACACTCCATTTGTAAGATTACTAAATTCATATCCATTTACATACACCGCTTTTACGCCAGAATCATTGTCCTGTGCCTGCACAGAAAGCAGTCCTCCATTTACCGCCGCATTCAGTACTGGTTTTGTCTTGTCAAAACATGTGATATAGCGGTTCTTCTCATAGGTACTGCCGTTTTTATCTGTTACCATGACATAGACACTACAGTTTTCCGATACAACAAAGTTCATATCGTCTGTAATATCTGTCCAGCTTCCATTCTGTGAGATTTTGACTTTTACAGATTCTATTGCAAGATTGCCTGTCATTAGTGTATCTTCTACCGATACGGATACAACAACCTCTCTCTTATACCATCCCTCCGGTGGTACAATGCTGATTTTTACATCTGGTGCTATGTATTCTGGTTCTTCTGTTTCCTGCGTGTCCGAAACTGTTTCTGTTGTTTCTATTTCTTCTGTAACAATCTCTGTCTCCTCTGTAGCAGGCTCTGTCATTTCTGCATAAACAGGCATGTTCTGATCTATAAAGAAAGAGAATAGTCCTAGTATTAAAGTTAATACCATCACTATCCCCAGTCTGAGCATTACATGTACTCTATTTGTTTTCATATGTGCGTTTCTCCTTCCGCTTTCTTTTTATTCTTATTTTTAATTTTTTTATCGTGTTTTTCATTCCGCTGTTTCCTCATTTGCGACAAGGTTTAGTTCTATTGTGACTGGCACAGGGATTTCATACGTCCCTAGCCCATTTTTCAGAAGTTCGATTGCATCTACAGATACTTTCAGTTCTCCCATACCCAAGTTTTCCATGTTGCCACTTTCTATAAGCTGTGCATTTTCCAACAATGTATTTGAGGAAATGACATACTCTGTACTTCCTGAAATAGCAGCAGAAAATTTTTCCGATACATCAAATGTCACATCTCCTTTTTTTGCTATTCCATAACCTTCTGCATCTGTATCCACACTTACTGTAATTCCTTCATAAGCATTTCCCAAAGTTCCATAGGCATAAATTACGTCACTTCCTGTATATGTCTGACTTGCTGCATCAAGATTTAAACTGATACTCAATGGAATGGATAAATATAATTCGTATGTCATATCTGCTTCTTCCAATTCTGTGACAGAATACCCACATACGGAGCAGTGCTTAAATACCTCTATATTGTAAGTCCCGGTTTCTTCATCATAAATCACATCTCCGTATCCATCTTCTATCAAATAATCTGTACACAGCCATGTAATACTGCCTGCATCATAATTAAAATACGTTTTGAAATTGCTGTTATAATGGATGGATAGATTTGTTGATGCAGGAAAGTAAGAATTCTTTAATGTCTGAGCCTTATGATTATTGTCTGATGTCAAAGCATATACATTACTGTTTGTAATTGTATTATTTCTGAAAAAACAACTGTCAATGAATGTTACATTTTCTCCTAAGTTTAAATTCACAATATCTGCATAATAGAATGGTCCATAGGTTCCTGTTTTCGGTGAATCCATTCCAGCTGCTGTTGCATTATAGTTAAGTGTGGTAATCTCGTTATATCCAAATGCAGCACTTTTTCCTCACAGA
>CAYMHX010000210.1:0-4653 GCA_964390325.1 uncultured Roseburia sp.
TGTCCATCGGACAGTATTCACACCTGAATCATGCTATTTCGCTATCCGACAGTAACTGTCTGATAGCTCTGTGAACAGTAACAGTATAACATATCTCCCTAAAATAAACAATTTGCAAATAAGTACCTACCTTTGCTATAATATATTCTTAGCTATAGTTCACACATCCGTCCAAATGTTAAAAATCTGATGTTTGCATTATGATTTTTGCATTTAAACTGACGAAGAAAACACCGTCTTATAAGCTAATAAATTAGCTGCAAAGTTCCTTGCAAAGCAAGATGAATGTGACTTTGAAAATGGTGTGAATGTGAACATTCATTGTTTTTTAAACTAACTAAGGAGGATTTTCATGAAAAACTATATTTCCACTTTAAAAAAAGAATTATCTTTTTTTAATCTTATTTCACTTTTTCTTACTGTATTTCTGCCGATTTTCTCTTTCGGAATTTTTGGACCGACAGAAATATTTTTTGCAAACTATAAATCTTTTGGCGTGATTTTTGATGAATTTGGAATGAAATTCTTAACAAGCGGTCTTATACTTTCCCTCATTCTCACCGTAATTTTGTTTTTTTTGCCACTTTTACTCAAAAAAATTGTGATGTCTTGTATTTGGATTTTTTCGGTTGGCGGATATATTCAAACCATGTTTTTAAATAAAAACTTAGACCAGATTGGTGCTACCACAGATGGTTATATCCCAACCACGGAAACACTTATCAAAAATGGAATAATTTGGGCGGCTGTTATTCTTCTTGGAATTGTACTTATTGTAAAAAGTAAAGAAAGCTGGCGAAAATTGATTTGCTTAGTTTCTTTTATCTTAACTGCAACACAGGGCGTAGCTTACGGCACATTGTTTCTTTCTGCTGATGAAGAAGCCTTTACCTATACCGAATCAGAATTAGTACTTTCAGGTGAAGGTCAATATACCGTTTCTTCTAAAGAAAATGTGATTGTATTTATTTTAGATACACTTTCTAATTGTATGTATGACTATGCCGTAGAAGATTATCCTGAAATGGCAAAGGTTTTATCGGATTTTACTTATTTTAATAATGCTGACCCTAATTATTACGGAACCTTTCCTTCAGTTACGCATATTATTACAGGACATGATTTTAATGCAGAACAATTGACAAATGACTGGATTTACGATGCATGGAATAACGATGGAACCATTAAATTTTATAATGAGATGCACAATGCAGGTTATCTTGCCAATGTCTATTCCATTGAACCAATTCTTTTTACAGGTTCACATCCACTTTCTCTGATTGAAAATCAGATTGATAATTTAACCATTTTATCCCAACGCAGAGAAGTCAACCATAGTCTGCTTTATGAAACCTTATTAACAATGTCTTGCTACCGTTTTATGCCAGACTATTTTAAACCGAATTTCGATGTACCAAATACACAATATGCTTCCATTGTAAGCTATCCGGATAATAAAATTAACTACACGAATCCGGATTTCTATGCAGATTTAACAGAAAAAAAATTATCCGTTGATAATGAAAACAAACGCATGATTTTCTATCATTTAAACGGAATTCACGAATTAATTAATGACGAAAACTGTCAAGTTGTTCCTGTTGACAGCGTTTCTCACAGTGCAACGATTAAAGGTATTTGGGTGATGTTAGAAGAATATTTAAACCAATTAAAACAAAACGGTGCTTACGATAATTCTACCATTATCATTACCTCAGACCATGGCTCTATGTATTATGGACAAAGTATTTTCTTTATCAAAAAAGCAAATGAAACCCATGATACCATGAAAGTCACAAACGCACCAATTACACTTGATGAATTACTTCCAACTATTTCACAGGAAATTTTAGGTGAATATCAGTATCTCGGAAACAGCATTTATGATTTTTCCAAAGACGAAAAAAGAGAACGTACCTTATATATTCGTGCTTATGACAATGCTTACCCTGCCGTAAACCGTTTTGACGGCTCTTTGAATGGTGGTAATAATGTATATCGTTTGTATACTTATACAGGCAACTTTGATGATTATGCACTCCAATATGAAAGCGAGCTTTACGAAACCATTCCTGTTGTAGATGCTTACTATTAAAAAATAGTAACTATTCAGAACCAAGCTCGAAATTTCTTTGAATTTCAAGTGAACTAGAACAGTTCGTTTTGCTGTTGGCTTCTCGCCAAAGAAATTTTCAAAAAAGTATTTCTTTTCAATTTGCTGAAAAGTTTTTCAGCAAGCCAAATGTCTACTTTTTGTGAAAATTGCCTTGGCTCTGAATAGTTACAAATTATAAATTCATATATTCTTCTAAGGTATGAAAATACATTTGCATATTTTCACCGTTCTGTCTTTTTTGCATAAATTCACACAGCATCTCACTAAATACCTGACTTCCCTCATAATTCAAATGTTCAAAGTCAGCAAAATAATTATCCTTCTTCTCAAACAACTCTGGTTTTACCAGTGAAAAATCATAATATTCTACCTCATAAGCTTCACATATCTTTTGCAAACTCTCTGTATTCGTTCCATAAACCTCACGACATGCCCTAACATCAAAATCAGGATGCGGTGTATTAATAACAAAGACATTTACTCCTGCTTTTTTACAAATTGACAAAAGTTTATCAAACTCCTCCAACTGCTCCTTCCGTAAATTCTGCTGATACATCACATAAGAATTTTTATCTCCAATTTCGTCATAATTAACGTAAGTATGATATGGAACATAGCCCTTTGTATCGGAAAGCCCCAGTTCCTCTGCTTCCCCTTTCATTTGAGCTAAGAGCCTTTCTTTTTTGGTTGTCAGATTTTTCTTGATATAAGAAATAGAATATTCTTCATTGTTATATACCCATGGAAACCAATAATTAATAGATTGTTCCTGCTCTCTTGCCGATTCTCCCAAAACATATTCCATGCTTTCTAAGAAACCGTCCATACCACCCTTATTTCTTGCCAACTCCTTTTCAAAGGTCAAAGCAGCTGGCTTATGTGGTTCTTCCTGAAATATAAAAAAACCGACTCCGATAATCACATTTTTTATCTCATGTTCTTCCAATGCTGTTTCCACAGCCGTGATATTTTGTACAATAGACTGCATTGGAGTTCCCATATTATAAGATTTTACCCCCAGCTTTTCATCAAATATCTTCGGGTCAAAAGAAGCTGAACATAACGAAGAACCGACAAAAATCGTATCGATTTCTTCTTCGTGAAAGAAGGTCTTCCACATTACATCACTGGAACCATAGGCAGGCTCAAGCAAAAAGGATAAAAAAACATTCAACAGGAAAAATACAGCTAAAAAACACCAAAATATTGGTTTTTTCACAAAAATCTGCTTTTTACATTCTTCACCTTTGTCATAAACATCTACTTCCGAAGCATCCCAATCATTATCTGATGATTTTTTAAAAATTCGCATACATAAATCCTCCTGCTCCCTTCGTATATGTCTGGGCAAATAAAATCATACCAATTCCTACAAAATAAATCATCCAACGAACACCCAAAGGTGCCTGATACAATAAATTTCTGACCTGATATCCTTTTTCGCTCAACAAACTGATGATAAAAACAATGATACACGCTGCCACACTTAACCACAAAATATATATTGGATAACCGTCCGTCAAAATGCCCCATTCTGTTTCAAAAACTCGCAAGTCAAACGAAAAAATCGTCTTTTTTAAGCTGTAAAGTGCCACTTTTAGGTTTGAAATTCTATCAAAATACCATCCAATATTTACTATCAAAAAAGTCCGTAATATCTGGAAAATACGATACCATCCTGCTTTTACATCCACATGAAAAATCTCGCCAAGCTTCTTATAAATCGGTGCTGCCAAATCACTTATGGCAATCACAATCCCATTATAAAGTCCCCACACAACATAGTGCAGCTTTGCACCATGCCAAATACCTACAAGAAAAAATACTAAAATATTTCCAATTGCAGCAGGCAAAACCCGTCCGATATGCTTTCCCAACTTCTTATTACTCCATTTTCCAAGCTTCTTCATTGGTTTCGTCAGTGCAAATGGATAAAATACATAATCTCTCATCCAATGTCCCAAAGACATATGCCATCTTCGCCAAAAATCAGCAAGCGATATTGCAAAATATGGCTGTCTAAAGTTTTCTGCCATTTGAATCCCAAATAATTCTGATACACCAAGTACCATATCAATTCCGCCCGAAAAATCTGCATACTGCTGTGCGGAATACAATAAAATACCAAATACAACGGCCGTACCCGAATAATCCATCGCCGGAGTATCAAAAATACGCGCAATCATACCTGCATAAATATTCGCAATTGCATATTTTTTTAGAAATCCATATGCAATTCGATAAATAGCCTTTACCACTCGTTCCTCGTCCCACTCATGCTGCTTTTGAAACTGTGTTCCAAGCATATCATAACGGTGAATCGGTCCTTGAATCATCTGTGGAAAATAGCTTACATAAAGCATATATCTTGCAAAATTTTCTTCCGGCAGATATTTATCATTATAAACATCCAGCAAATATCCAATCGACTGAAACATATAAAAAGAAATCCCCAGTGGCAATACCAATCCAAGCAAGGTATCAAACATCACTGGAAGATATTTAAAATACGCAAGCATTCCAAAATTAAGCAACAC
>CAYMHX010000211.1:0-4622 GCA_964390325.1 uncultured Roseburia sp.
TTTTTCTCGTATATTTCGAAAATATATGGGATGTAATCCAAAAAAATACCGTGATGCACATATAAAAATTTAAACAAACAAAAAAGGGCTGTAAGCAGCCCTTTTTTGTTTGTGTATCGGGTGTGGCGATACTACATCTTTTTTAGAAAATTATGAGTCTATTGCGAATAAAATTTTCGCTATATAAATATTATCAAAGAAAATAATACTATGCTTGCATATTTCATAAAATAATCATACAATTTTTGTTTTTTCCAAAATTTTATATCAATATTTTTAAAATTCTGTCCCAGCAATTTCTTTACCCATTAAACAAATTTAGATAATAATTAAAATCTTTCCACAACCTAACCGCAAACACTTCTATTTTTTCTATCATCCACGAACCTGCAACACTTAATGTAATAAAAACTGCTATCAATTTCGGAACAAAAGTAAGTGTTTGTTCCTTAATATTATTGTCTTTTGCTATTTTTAAATAATATTTTCATATACTGCATCATGTAACCCAAAAAAGCTCCCATAATCGCTATACTACATACAACTAATAAAGCATTTCCAATCATTTTATCCATTTTCTGAAATAACACAAGTATAATAGTCACAACATAAAAAATAACTGTACTCAATTTTCCATACCATTTTGCACCGTCATTCTTTCCCTGCAAATAGATAACCTTCCATCCGATTATAGTAACAATTAACTCTTTTACAACAAATATTCCAAGTGTCACATATGCCATTGGATACTTTGCAAGTAAACAAATTAACAGCACAAATTGCGTAAGCTTATCAGCAATCGGATCAAGACATTTCCCCCACTCAGTAACCATATTATATTTTCTTGCAATATAACCATCTAACATATCAGATATACCCGAACCGATTAATATCACTCCTAAATAAAAACTCTTATACCTAATATCTTGCTGATACACGCACAAAAAAACAAACACCAATATAATTCTAAAATAACTAAGTATATTAGGAATCGAAACAAAATCCCTTGCTTTAAATTTAAACATTTTTCCTTCCTCTTTTCTCCGCCTCTGCATCCTCTTATCTTTCCATTTAAAATTTACCAAGTACTTAATAAATGATTACTGGAACTCTCCAACTGCACTTCTAATATGGCACATTTATAATACGTCATAAGGTGCTGTACATCTAATTACCTGAATTTTTCCATTTCCTTTCTTATCTATGCATATACCTTTGCTATACGTTTGCATCATACTGCGGAAATCTAAACTGAAACAAAACAAATCGGATTTTTCAATCCGATTTGCTTTGTTTTTAAATTTTATTTATTTGTAACTATTCAGAGCCAAGGCAATTTTCATAAAAAGCGGGCATTCAGCTTGCTGAAATGAACACTTTTTTGAAAATTTCTTTGGCGAGAAGCCACAGCGAGGAAACACAAAGTGTTTTCGAGCTTGACTCTGAATAGTTACATTTATTTTTATACTCCCTTTCTCACACAGGCCGTTCAATCTTTACTATTTTCACTTCTCTGTTATTTGCAAATTTATAAAACAAAAAATAACAAACAATATTTAATAACAATGCAAAAACAACATCAACAACACTATGCTGTTTTAAAAACAATGTAGATAAAACGATCAATATACAGCTCACCCATACTGTAAATCTGAATCCTTTGCGACTGCATAAAGATTTCTGACGCAGCAATGCAACGCTGCAAACTACTGTTACAAATACATGCATACTCGGCAGGATATTAGTGGGAGTATCTATCCAATGTAAAAATCTTACTGCTTTAATAAAAATACTATCACCCGTTAGTTCCGGACGTAAATTATGTCCATTCGGATATACATAAGAAACCCACAAGAACGCCGTCATTCCAGCACAAAAACAAGAAATAAATTTTTTACTTTCTTCTTTTTTCCTACAAAAGAAAAGGAAATATACTATTGTAAATCCTATATAGACAAACCACAGAAAATAGGGAACTATAAAATACTCACAAAAAGGAATGAAACTATCCCATCTCGAATAAACTATATTTATCTGCACATCTCTACTCTCTAACCAAACAAATGCAAAAATATAAAAAATCCCATATACTAATGTGAATCTTAATAACTTATTTTGTTTACATATACCAGAAAACTTTTTTATCAATACCATCATTCCTTATTTTTTACTGAAAATAATTTAACCAGAAAAGAAAACACACCTATGCCCTTTTTTTACTTCGCTGCATTTAAAATTTTCATGAACTCCTCTCCTGTTATCGTTTCTTTCTCATACAGATAACGAGAAAGTTCTTCTAATTTTTCACGATTTTCTGTCAATATCTTCGTTGCCTTCTCGTGCTGCTCCTTTACAACTTCAATAACCTGATGATCAATCTCTGCCTGCGTTTCCGCAGAACAAGCTAGAGATGTGTCTCCACCTAAATATTGATTCGTAACTGTTTCAAAAGCCACCATATCAAAATCCTTGCTCATACCATATCTGGTTATCATAGCTCGTGCCAGCTTTGTTGCCTGTTCAATGTCATTCGATGCACCTGTAGAAATTGTTCCAAAAATAACTTCCTCTGCAGCACGACCTCCTGTATATGTAGCAATTTTATTTTCAATTTCTTCTTTCGTCATTAAATAGTGATTATCCTGTTCAACCTGCATTGTATAGCCAAGTGCTCCTGATGTTCGAGGAATAATGGTAATTTTCTGTACGGGTGCAGAGTTTGTCTGTTTGGCGGCAACCAGTGCATGCCCAATTTCATGATATGCCACTGTCCATTTTTCCTTATCTGTAAGAATTGCATTCTTCTTCTGATAACCTGCTATAACCACCTCAATACTTTCTTCCAAATCCACCTGTGTCGCAAATTTTCTTCCATCCCTGACAGCACGAAGAGCTGCTTCATTCACAATATTCGCAAGTTCCGCACCTGATGCACCTGATGCCATACGAGCCACTTGTTGGAAATCTATATCATCTGCCACCTTTATTTTTTTTGAATGAACCTTCAGAATAGCTTCGCGGCCTTTTAAATCCGGCAATTCTACAGGTACTCGACGGTCAAAACGACCCGGACGGGTTAATGCCGGATCAAGAGATTCAGGTCGGTTAGACGCTGCCAAAATAATAACTCCTGAATTGCCTTCAAAACCATCCATTTCCGTAAGCAGCTGATTCAATGTCTGTTCGCGTTCATCATTTCCACCAGCATGACCATCACGCTTCTTACCTATGGCATCAATCTCATCAATGAAAATGATACATGGAGCCTTCTCCTTTGCCTGTTTGAACAAGTCACGCACTTTGGACGCACCCATACCAACAAACATTTCCACAAATTCAGAACCGGAAATAGAGAAAAATGGAACATCTGCCTCACCTGCTACCGCTTTTGCAAGCATCGTTTTACCTGTTCCCGGAGGTCCTACTAACAATACTCCCTTTGGCATAGATGCACCAATTTCCCGATACTTATCCGGATTATGAAGATAATCTACAATTTCCTGCAAACTTTCTTCTGCTTCATCCACCCCCTCTACGTCATCAAATTTAATACCGTCGGAAGATTTTACATAGACCTTTGCATTGGATTTTCCCATGTTAAACATCATGGAATTCTGACCACCAACCTTATCCATCATTTTCTTCGACATGAATTGACCAAAACCAATAAAAACAACTAATGGTAATACCCATGTCAATAAGATGCCCAAAAATGGTGATGTTTCTTCAATAATTTCCTGCGAAAATTTTGCTCCAGAATCATAAAGCCGGTCTACTAAATTAGTATCATTCATTAAGCCTGTTTTATAGATTTGAGTATTCTCTTTATCTGTAAAAACAATTTGGTTATCCTGAACCTGAACGCTTCCAATTTCTTTTTCTTCGACCATTTCTATAAACGTACCATAGTCCACTTCCCTAATCTGCCGTTGCATGAACCAAGGTACAGCCAGAAAGTTAAATAACATCATAAAGAGCATTACAATACCATAGTAATAAATAAGTGGTTTTTTTGGTTTTTTCACCTCATTCATTTAATATTTCTCCTCTTCATATAATATGTCTTTTCGTAACTATTCAGTACCCTCATGGTTACGATACAAAAATTCATTAAAAATCGGTTCGCGATAGAATTTTTGTACACCTGAATCACGTTCTTTTGATCAAAACAGCAAGTGTTTTGACCTGCTCTGAATAGTTACGTCTTTTCTTATATTTTAATTATTACAAAGAAATCTAAACTGAAACGAAACAAACCGGAGCAATCCTTAACACTATTTCTCCTGTTGGTGGTGAAAATTTTATGGCATTATCCAACAAATTGGTCCATACATATTTCAATAATTCTTCACTGCCTGATATTTCATATTCATCAAACTCTAAATCCGGCGATAGATTTTTGCAGCTTCATTTATTTTCCAACAACAGAACGCAAGAACGAATCTGTTCTGAGAGATTAAATATAGAAACATCCGAACGGATTGTCTGATTTTCTATCTTCGTCAAATTCAATACATTCGTTGCCATAACCGCTAAATGAACCGATTCCTCTTCTATAATCGCCAAATACTTCTGTATTCTCTAATTCCTGAGCTATCGTATTAAAACTTTTTGTTAATTCC
>CAYMHX010000212.1:0-4589 GCA_964390325.1 uncultured Roseburia sp.
TGATCCGGCAAAACCGAAGTATATTCAGACAGTACGGGGTGTTGGGTATCGGTTTCAGGATGTAAGCAGTGATCTGTAAATGCAGGTTGCTGCTTTTTTATTTCTAAAGACATGATTCATCGGAAGTTAACAAAGTTATCATAAAAACTTAAGAAACCTTTTTAATCATTTGAACAAGTAGGAACGTTATTATATATGTACGGGAATTTAAGAGAGAGGAGAAGAAAATGTGTTAACTGATGATGAGTTGGTAGAATTAGTTCGATTTGGAGAAAAAGATGCAGCAGGCGAGCTGATTAAACGTTATTATGCATCTATTTTACGCTATTGCAAATGGCACTGTTCCAGTGCTGACAAGGCAGAAGATCTGACGCAGGAAACATTCTACCGATTATTTAAAAATCTGTCCGGATATAAAGGAAAAAATAGGTTTAAGGCTTATTTATATACGATTGCAAATCATTTGTGTATTGATGAAAGCAGAAAAATGTCTTTTTATCCTTTAGAGGATGAAGAAAATATTGTGAATGAGTGTAACGAAATACTTCAATTAGAGGATAAGACAGAGATAAACAGACTTTTAAGTATGTTATCAACAGAACAAAGGGAGGCAGTTATTCTGCGGTATGGAGAGGAGCTTTCTTATAAAGAGATTGCAAAGGTGATGGGCTGTAATATGCGGACAGCACAGAGCAGGGTTCGTAATGGCATAAAAGCGATGAGGGAGGAACATGGGAATGGAAGATAAAGACTTCAAACATTATTTGCATCAGGTTTTAAATGAAAAAGCAGAACCTAAAAGGTTAGATGAAACCATAAGAATTTGTACCCAGATTATGCAGGAACAAGAAGTTAAGAAAGCAGAGCAACGGACAGGTTTCTTTCAATATTTGTCCGAGATATTTCGGTTTGAAGGGATAACAATCATTGGTTTACAGGCTGTTACATTATTAATTGTATGTCTGATTATTTCAAGTTTGGCAGATGTACCGGAAAATATACCTGTGTTTATACCGTTGTTTGTATTAGCGGTTGTACCTGTACTTTTTAAGGGGCAGTTATATGGAATGAGTGAGATAGAGGCATCAACAAGAGCTTCCGGTGCTCAAATTATATTGGCAAAGTTAGTTTTAGCTAGTGCTGCGAATCTGGTATGTATCACAGTCCTATTATGTTTGGAAGTTTCATTGCAGAATTCTGGAAGGGAGCTGGGACAAATGATTTTGTACTGTCTGGTACCGTATCTGCTATGTATGACATTTCTGCTGCGTTTTGTTCGGTTACAGAAAAAGGATGGAGTAGTGAAGTGCGTGATAGGGATATTGAGTTTTTGTATTTGCTGGGGAATGTCAGCGAGTATGCTGCCGTGGCTGTATGAGGCATCTGCAGTAGGGGTATGGATAATCGCTTTTTTTGTATTCTCCGTGTTTTTTACAAAAGAAGTGTATTTTATTGTAAAGATGAGAAAGGAAGGAAAAATGTATGGAATTATTGCTTGACCGTTTGACAAAGCAGTATGGAAGAAAAATAGCGGTAGACTGCGTAAGTACGGTTTTAAGACCGGGAGTATATGGATTATTAGGTGCAAATGGAGCGGGAAAGACAACTTTAATGCGTATGTTTTGTGCCATTTTGGAGTCTACATCAGGAGAAGTTCTGCTGGATGGAGAGGAGATTACGTCACTGGGGGCTGATTACAGGAATGTATTGGGTTATCTGCCACAGGATTTTGGATATTATCCAAATTATACGGCAATGGAATTTTTGATGTATATTGCCGCACTGAAAGGAATACCAAAAAATATTGCAAAAAAACGTGCAACGGAACTGCTCGAGGAAGTAGGGTTGAGTCATGTGGCAAATAAAAGAATAAAGACATTTTCCGGTGGAATGAAACAGAGGGTAGGAATTGCACAGGCATTGCTAAATAATCCGGAAATTTTGATTTTGGATGAGCCGACAGCAGGACTGGACCCGAAGGAACGTGTCAGGTTTCGAAATCTGATTTCTGAGTATGCAGGGGATAAGATTGTGATTCTTTCCACGCATATTGTTTCAGATATAGAAGCCATAGCGGATGAGGTATTGTTGATGAAAAATGGAAAATTTGTATTACAGGGGAGTGTCCCGGAACTTGTTCAGAAAGTCAGCGGGAAAGTGTGGGAGCTTCCGGTATCATCAAAAGAAGTAAGAAAGTGGCAGGCAAAGGCAACTGTTGCAAATTTAAGACATGAGGGAAAAGAAATGATACTGCGTATTATTTCTGACAGATGCCCTGATGAACGTGCGGTTTCCTGTGAAGCGACATTGGAGGATCTTTATTTATATTATTTTCCGGTCGAGGAAGGAGTGAAGTAGACATGGAATTATTTTGGCTGGAACATAAAAAATTATGGCGGAAAAAGATGGTGAAAGTAAGTGTATTGTTGTGTTTTGTTTATATAGTGATTTTTGGAAGTGTTCTTTCTTTTCAATGGTTTAGTTTCGGAAGTTCCGATGATTACACCAGTGCTTTTGGAAACAATTTTGATGGATATTCGATGATAAAAGGCAGTCAGGAATATGCACTTTTATTTGGAGGAGAATTAACGGATATAACATTGCAGGAGATGGTAAGAAATTATCAGCAGTTGGAAGCGGATGGAATGGAAGAAGAATTAGAAAAAACAGATTGGAAAATTATCAACAGCTGGTTAGGAATACTGTATCCGGAACTTAGAGATAACAACAGATATGAAATAATGATTGCTTATGTAGAACCTGAAAAATTAACAGGATTTTATGAGAGAAGAGAACAGGCAATGAAAGAATTTCTTGAAGTAAATGGTCATAAAGATGCTGAGAAAGAATATCTGCTTGGGATGGAGCAGGAGGTCGAAAAACCATTCCAGTATGAGTGGATAGAAGGATGGTCACAGCTTTTAGGAAGTATGATCGCTGATTTAGGAACAGTAATGGCATTATTCCTTGCAATTGTCTTATCATCATTATTTGCAGGAGAATGGCATAATAATACCAGTTCTTTGGTTTTGACTACACAAAACGGCTGGGAGAAAATTGCTTTTATCAAAATATTAACAGGTCTGGCATTTACGGTGGAATTATTTGCAATGATTGCTGTTCCTAATATAATCTCACAGCTATTTTTTATGGGGACTGCCGGATGGGATATGCCGATTCAAAATATCAAGCTAATAGCTGTTGCACCTATGAATATGTTACAAGCAGAAATTTATGAATATGCCTTTGCATTATTCGGAGCGATTGGATTTGCAGGAGTTGTTATGCTTGTGTCAGCCACAGTAAAAAGTAATGTATTTGCGTTGCTACTTAGTTTATCAGCTGTATACGGACCAATGCTGATTGTTGAATATCTTCCTTATGAGCTGCAAAAGGCAGTTGATTTACTTCCTTTAGTAGGAAGCTCTACGGATATTTTCAGGACAAATACATTTCAGTTATTTGGCAAGATTATATGGTCACCATATCTACTTATCATTGTTCCATTTTTAATTGGTATTTTATGTATGCCAGCAGCAATTAAGAAATGGGCAGAGCGGATGAGGTCTTAACAATAGTTGAAAAGAAAAGAGGCGAAATAGTCTGAAAAGGATGATTGATTAATAAAAAGCTCTTTTCGCTGGTTGGAAAGAGCTTTTTAAAAATACAGGAAAACTGTAATAAAAACACAGCCAGAACACAGTTTTGAGCTGATAAACTAATTATGTTGAGTTTTATCTGATGAATTAATAACAGCTTCTGTTGTTGCGAGAATAATATGAAGCTGTGATTCATCACAACGCTGGAGTAAACGATTAATTTTTTTATATGTAGAATTGTTTTTATTGTTTTCCGGGTGAATGACATCATCAGCAGAAAGATTAAGTGTTTCAATGACATTTACAAATAATTCTAAGCTTGGCTGGCTTTTGAAATATTCAAGGTCTTTCAGATAAGATAATGAAATATCCAATTTTTCTGCTAATTCAGCCTGTGTAAGTTGATTTTCTTTTCGGGCATTTTTTAAGGCAGTACCAAAAGATTTTGGTTTAAGAGCCATAGTTTCACCTCCTTAATAGTATGGTACAATCATACTTTTGGAATGTAAAAATGGTAAAAACATACTTTATAGAATGTTTAAAACATACCAATAAATGGAAAAGAGGATATAAAATGGTTGGCAATAAAAGTATGCAATTAAAAAAATTTTGAGCGAGAATAAGAATAACTATAATATTAAAAGTATGGTAACAACATACTTCATAGTATGCAGAATAAATAGGGAAAAGATGTTTTGTTATGCTGGTTTTAGCAAAATACATCTTTTCCTTATTTTTTTGTGTTTTGGTGGAAAAAGAGCGAGAGGTCCGCCAAAAGATTGATAGGAAAACTATTCAGAAAGGAAGCGAGAGGATTATTGATAATAGGACGGAGGTACGCTGCAAGGTATGCAATCAAAGATTATTTGATTATGTAGAGGGTGATTTTTTGATAGAAATTAAATGCAGCAGATGTAAAACAATCAATTTATTGCAGGTAAGGAAAGATACGAGGCGAAATAAAAAGCATTTGATACGTTTATCTGTATA
>CAYMHX010000213.1:0-4579 GCA_964390325.1 uncultured Roseburia sp.
TAATGTAGAACTTAATCCTTCGTAAAGCTTCAAGATAACATTTCCTACAAAAGCCTCACAAACAATGACATCTGCTTCTCCTTTTGGAATATCTCTTGCTTCAATACTTCCTACGAAGTTTATATCTGTACACTCTCTAAGCAAAGGAAGTGTTTCCTTTACGAGTGCATTACCCTTTTCATCTTCTGCACCAATATTAACAATTGCAACCTTTGGTTTCTCAATCCCTAATACATGTTCCATATAAATAGAACCCATTCTTGCAAATTGTATCAAATGTGAAGCTCTTGCATCTACGTTTGCACCACAGTCTACCAATAAGGAAACTCCTTTTTCGGTAGGAATCAATGGTGCTAATGGCGGACGGTCAATTCCTCTGATACGTCCTACAATAAGCTGTCCTCCTACTAAAATTGCTCCTGAACTTCCTGCCGAAACAAATGCATCTGCTTCTTTATGTTTTACTAAATTCATACCTACTACCATAGAAGACTTTTTCTTTCTACGGATAGCATTTACAGGTGGTTCTGCTGTTTCAATCACTTCTTCTGCATGAACTACTTCAATTTGTTCTTTTACATAATTATATTTTTTTAACTCTGCCTCTACTACTTCCTGCTGTCCCACTAATAATACTTTTATATCCTTACGGGATGCCACTGCATCCACTGCTGCTTTTACCGGTTCAGCCGGAGCATAGTCACCACCCATGGCATCTACTACAACTCTAATTATTTCTTGCTGCATAAAATAAATTTCTCCATTAATAAATAAATCATTCCATAAAAAATATACTATATCTCTTGTTATAAATCAATAACTTTTGTAATTATTCAATAGCTGTTACTGTAACTATAAAAAGCTAATGATAAAAAACCTGATTTCTTTCTTCCTCTAATGCAATATCTTCTTCTGTCATATATTTTTTAAAGACCTTTTCCAGTATTGCATTTTTAAAAATATTATAAAATGCTGGTGCTGCTACACTAATTGCAGGGACAAAATAAACACCTGCAAGCACTAAAATAAGCAATGCAGAAATAAGCACTGTCCATGGCAGATTACTTAATGCCATCAAAGCAGCATTTTTTAAAATATTTTTGGTTGTATTTTCAAAACGTGCGATATATGGGAAAATGTAAAATGACCACAACGTAACTAAAATTGCAAATCCTTCAAATGCCACATATAAATTTCCAAGTGCCATACCTGCCTCTGCATACTTTTTCATTACATAGTAATCCACACCCAGTAATGCATAAATTCCCAATAAAATCAACCAAATTACCGTAGCTTGTTTAAAATTTGCCTTAAAAGCCGAAAAAAATTCGCTTGCTACATAACCTCTGTCATTTCGTATACACTTGTTGACTGTATAATACAAAGCCGTTGTCGATGCTCCCGCCGTAACAATCGGAATGCAGAAAAAAAACCATAACATACTAATCACTACACAGTCAATCACCTTTGATACACCTCTAAAAAACGGATTATCTACATTTAATAATTGGTTCATCTTTACCTCTCATTCTGTTAAAAATTTATCAATCCCATTTGCAATTCCATCTGCAATTTTATACTGATATTCTTCTGTCGCCATTAACGTATCTTCCTGTGGATTTGTCATATAACCCATTTCCACAATCGTCACCGGAACCTGACACCAGTTAATTCCACTCATACTGTCTGTTTCCCAAACAAATTCCTTCTTGCCTCCTGTCGCCGCTGTCATCTCATCTAAGACATACGTTGATAACGCTTTGCTTTCCTCATAAAACTGAGCATTATAAGGATTGCTTGAAGTCTGACAGATTGTCATTGCACCGTTTACAGACGTATTATCAGAACCATTTGCATGAATTCGGATAAATGCATCTGCTCCTGCATCATTTGCTATGGCAGCCCGCTCTGCATTGCTAATATTTACATCATGAGTGGTTCTTACCATCAACACTTCATATCCGCGGGCTTCTAATTCTTCCTGTAACTTCAATGCAACCATCAAATTCAGCTCATATTCCTTTAAACCACTTGTCTTTCCGGTTGTGCCTCCTGCAACTTTTGCTTTCATCTCGGATGCACCAGGACCTATCGGTTCTTTTTCGCTATTTCCTTTTTGTTGATGTCCTGCATCAATTACAATTAAATATCCATTTTGCCCTTCTACTTTTTCCCTTAAATAATCACTTGCAATATAATATACAGAATTATCATATTGAATACTCCACCAGCCGTCTTTGTTTTCAATCCCCTGTACCACTTCGCGAGCTTTTAAAGTAACATAGATTTCGGACTCTGTTGTTGGCATGGTACGAACATTTACCGTTCTGGTTGTATACAATTCTGTTAAAACAACCAATTCCTGCATCGGTTCTTCCGTTACATTTATTATTTCTGTTTCCAATTCAGTTTCTGATTCGTTTTTTTCTTCTGTCTGTATCTCTATTTCCGAATTTGCTTCGTTTTCACTTGTTGCAGCTTCTGTTTCTATTAAAGTAATATCTTCTTTATTTTCTGCATTTGGATTATTACTTTCTTTGTTTTGACAGGATATCAACATAAGAGCTAATACCAAAATGAAGCCCATTTTTTGTATACCTATTTTTTTCTTTGTCATTTTGTTTCTCACCTTCTTTTTCTACACTGCGTATTCCATAACAATATCGGCTATGATTTTTGTCTGCGTTATCATTCACAGATTTTATCATACTATAAACCTCAATTTATGGCAAATGTTTCTTTATCGCAAAAATTCTACTTATCTGGCTATTCAAAAATTAAAACAAAAAGATTTTGAAACCATTGCACACGAAAATCCTGATTACACATAGACTTTATTAAAATATTTAAGTTCCTGCTTAAACGAAATAAACAATGTATATTTAAACGGTGTTGAAAAATAAAAGAGTGTCGCAAAATAGCTGATTTTTCGTTATTTTGCGACACCTCTCATTTCACCAAACAAATATTCTCTATACAATTCCATAAATAGTAATGCTTCGATAAGCAGGGTCAGTACTTAAATCTACCAACTTGCCATCCATCGTCCGAATTACAGGACGCATACTGTTAATTTCATTAGAATAAACAATCGCTTCTTCTCCATTAGAAAGTCTTAATGTAAGTCCCATCGGATATAATGGGAAATTATATACCAATGCTTTTACTACTGTCCTGTCAAACATCTTATCAATATTTCCCATAATATATTCAATGGCTTCACTTGGACTATAAGCCTCACGATATTTTCTTTCCGAACACAAAGCATCATAAACATCTACTACATGAAGAATTTTTGTATAAGCAGTCTGTTTATCCTTCGGCAGATTATAATATCCCGAACCATCTACATTTTCGTGATGATAAAGAATAGCATTTCTTGATACGGAAGAAATTTCCTGTACTGTACTTAGTTTTTCATAAGCATTTCTCGGATGTGCTTTCATAAGCTCCATCTCATCCTGTGTCAGCTTTCCTTTTTTATGCAAAACTTTTTCCTCGACACCAAATTTTCCGATATCGTGCAGCATCGCTGCTACTGCAAGATTTTCCAACTGCTCCTCTGTCATCTTAAATGCAAGACCAATGATAACGGAATAAATACAGGTCGATACACAATGCTTATAGGTATAATTTTGATTATTTTTAATATCAATCAAATTTACTTTTAGTGAATCCTGTCTTTTTAAATCTTTTACAACTTCTTTTGCTAATTGAATTGCCTTTGGAATATCATTCGCCATCAATGCCTTTACTGCATTTATTTTTAAATCAGGTGCAATTAAATCTTCTACAACAATTCCTTCGGATATTTCATCTTCTATATATAAGCCCTGCACTTCCAAAGTTTGAATACGGCTGAAAACCGTAGAAGTCAGTTTATTTCCTTTATTAAGAAGGATATTTCCTTTTTCATCTAATAATGGACGGGCAATTACCATACCGGGTCTAATGTTTTTGATTGTCAAATATCTCATAGCGGCCTCCTAAACATCTGCATAGCAGAAAATATTCTGGTACTATTTTACCATAGTGAAATATGGTATGACAATCATTTTCATTAATTCTATTTCTATCTCGCATTGATACTGTTAATAAATACAATATAACACGCAAAATCTCCAATCGCTTTCCTGTTATACACATCATCTTCTTCATAGCCAAGCGTATCCCGCCATACAGCCTCTTTGCCCTGCATTTTTAAATAACGTGATAACATATTAAATTTTACAATTAAAGAATTATGACAAGCACTTCTACTTGAATCATTGTTCATTTTTTCTTCTTTACTCCACAAAAACCATTCTGCACGAAATTTTGCATATCTTACTGCACATTTTACTAATTCATCATACAATTCTTCTGCTTCGCTGTCTGTCTTTATTTCTTCCAGTATTTGTGTGTGAATTTCCTGCATCTGTTCCACTGAAAGACTCTTTTGCATTTCTAAATATTCTTCATAAGTTGTATACATAATATTTTTACCTCCAAAATAAATAGCTGGATTTAAGTATGGTTGGAAAGTATCTATATATTCGGCGATTAAAAACTTCGCCTCATATATAGACCCTCCGGGGGA
>CAYMHX010000214.1:0-4458 GCA_964390325.1 uncultured Roseburia sp.
TCAGAAACCTTGCTGAGATTTGTCTTTTTGACAAATCTCGGGAAGGATTTTTGATTAGTTAAAAGTAAGTTTTGATTGTAGCGTGACTGGAAACCGCACAGTACAGTTGCGTTTATACAATAAATATTTTTTATATTATAAATGAGCAAATATAGAAAAGTGAACAAAGATAAATATGATTTTTCAGTGTAGAAAAGATAATGTGTTACTGTTCACAGAGCTATCGGACATTTACTGTCGGATAGCGAAAAACGTGTTTCAAGATAATTTATCTAAAATGTCCTTGTTGTAAAAACAAAATTGTGCAATATTTTTATTGGCTCATTTATATTTTATGGAAGGAGAACGTTATGAAGTTGAAAAAGTTAAAACAGGCAGTAGCAGGCATGTTGGCAGCAGCAATGTTAGTTGGTCTTATGCCTTCTGGTATGACAACAGTATGGGCAGACGAAGTAGCAGAAGTCATGGTAAATCCACTTTACGAAGGTGTTATGACAGTGGAAGAACTACAGGAAGAATTTTCATCGGTATACGAGGCATCGGTGAAAAGCTGTAGTGATTTTGCAACAGCAGGAAAATATGTATGTGAGCAGATGGTAAATCGTGCAACATCCATTTCCTTTACCATCCCGGTCAGTGAGTATAATAAGTATGGAAGTAATTTTAGTACAGCATTATTGGATGAGGCAATGAAGATTGAAAACGATACCTATAAAGGTCGTGGTGGTGATGCACTGAAATTTGGTTATACCGGTGTAAATTATTCTGCCACGGTATCAGGTACATCTGTACAAGTAAATTTAAAGGTAGGTTATTATACAACAGCAGCAGAAGAAGCAGAACTGACTAAGGCTGTAAATACAGCAATGGCAGAAATGAAATTAGATAAAGTTTCAGACCCGTATGAGGATATTAAAATTATTCACGATTATATTTGTAATCATGTAGATTATAACTGGGGTATGTCAAAGTATTCTGCGTATGACGCCCTTTGTACAGGAACGTCTGTATGTCAGGGGTATGCAGTGGCATTCTATCGTTTGTGCAGCGAAGCAGGCTATCCGGTAAGAATTGTTTCAGGAACAGGAAATGGCGAGGCCCATGCATGGAACATTGTAAAAGTGAATGGAAAATATTATAACGTAGACTGTACATGGGATGGACAGGTAATGGATACGTTTGATGATTATTTGCTGAAAAGTGAAAGAGATTTTACAGACCATATCAGAGATGAAGAATATACAACATGGAACTTTATTAATGCACATCCGATGGCAGATGAATCTTATTTGACTAAGAATTTTTCAGAGGCAGCATTCAATACAGCAAATCCATCGGTTGACTATCTTACTATTAATAATACAACTGTAAGTAGTGCAGCTCAAAATGGGAAAGCAAAATTAATTATGTTTATCAGTACCGAATGTGGAAATAGTAAAAGTGCTGTGCAAAGTGTAGCTAATACCGATATGGGAAATGTAGATATCATTGTAGCAGATGCAAATAAACATACCTGTGAACAAGTAACAGCATTTAAAAATACATACGGCAATGATAAAATGACATTTTCTTATCATACAGGAAATAGAAACAGCTATGCGTTATGGGATTATGCAACAATCGCAGGATATACAGATAGTGTTACCTTCCCAGTGATTGCTTATATTGATGCAAATAATAAGGTTCAGAATGTAACAACAGGACCAATCGGTGCAGGCGAAATCAAATCCAGACTGTCTTATTATTGTGGTCAGTCATTTAATAATGTCGTAGGAATCGAAGAACTTTACTTTATGGAAAATAAGGCAGAATTAAATGTTGGTGCGGAATATCAGTTAGAAGTATGTATGAATCCTGTAGATGCAGATTTAAAACAGCAGACTTATGAATCAAGCAATACAAAAATTGCAACTGTTTCATCCACAGGTAAAGTAAAAACATTAGCTGGTGGTACAGCTACGATTACAGCGATTGCAGTAGATAAAAATGGTAAGACATTGACTACAAAATGCACTGTAACCGTCAAGGGTGCAAGTAATAATACTGGCAATAATAATAACAGCAATAATAATAATAATAACAACAATAATAATAATACAGTGGATAAAAACTTTACTGGTTTAAAAAATGAAGGTGGTACTTTATATTATTATGAAAATGGTGTAAGAAATACTTCTAAATATGGATTTATTGATTTTGATGGAGGTAAATTCTTAGTTGCAAATGGAAAAGTAGTGTCGGATATGAATGGACTTGCAAATGACCCACAGAAATCAAGTGACTGGTACTATCTTGCAAATGGACAGGCACAGATACAGTATACGGGCTTGGTATTGTATGACGGAGCATGGTTTTATGTAAGTAATGGAAAATTAGATACCACCATATCAGGTTATGTCGAATATGATGGAGGCTTATTCTATGTGGCAGCAGGACAGTTAAAAGCAGAAGTAAACGGATTGGCACAGGATGCCGGTACTGGTTTATGGTATTACCTTGCAAATGGACAAGTACAGACACAGTATACAGGACTTGCATTGTATGATAATACGTGGTTTTATGTAGTAAATGGAGCATTGGCATCCGATTATATTGGTTATGTGGAATATGACGGAAGTACCTTCTATGTAGTAAATGGTATGTTACAAATGTAGAATAAGTTATGTTTTATACTTGAAGTAAAATTGCAATAAAAATGGGAGATGAAAATCTCCCATTTTTTATAATGAGATAATGAATATTTTATTTAGGAGTGAGAATTATGGAAAATTTCAGCAGGAGAGAAAAAGCAGAACAATTATTTTTAGAAGGTTATAATTGTTCGCAGGCAGTTTTGATTGCCTTTGAAGATTTACATGGGCTTGATAGAGAAAAAGCCGCAAAACTGGCATCTTCTTTTGGTGGCGGTATGGCACGTTTGCGTGAAGTGTGTGGTAGTGTATCAGGAATGTTTATGACAGCAGGGCTATTATACGGTTATGATGACCCAAAAGTCAAAGAAGAAAAAGCAGAACATTATAAAAGAATCCAAAAGTTAGCAGCAGATTTTACAGTAGAAAACGGTTCAATAGTGTGTCGGGAATTACTGGGACTTACAGAACAAAAACAAACACCGACACCAGAGGAGCGAACAGCAGAATATTATAAAAAGCGACCGTGTAAAACAATTGTTGGCATCGCAGCAGAAATACTGGACAATTATATTAAGGAATATCCGATAGGATAATTGATTTTCAAAGTAATCCCCCTATGAAATAAATTTTGATATTTGTTTCATAGGGGGATTTTATGTGCTAAGGATTAAATTTCGTAACTAATCATTAAACCGCCTTTTTCAGCATAGAAACTGCAAAGTGCAGTTGTCTGTCCTAAAACGATAGTTGCATTTGGAAATTCTGCTAATACCATTTCTTTTAAGGTATTTGAAGTTTTTTCATTAAAGCAGTGGTCGATTAAGAGTTTACCGCCTTTGTAACCCGCTTTTTTCATATTTGCAAAGATGGTAGAAAGAGCTTTCTTTTCACCACGGCATTTATCAGTTGGATTTAATTTACCGCCTGTTGCATCACCTACCATACGCAGTCCTACAAGACCTGCAATCTTTGCGACAGCAGGGCTGACACGACCGTTATTTGCAAGATTGTGTAAGGACTCCAAGCAGAATAATAAGGTTGTATGGTTATCTCTGTAATCTGTGATTTCTTCGCAGATGGTTTCAAAAGACTTGCCTTCTGCAATGAGTTCTTTAAGTTTTTCTACATGAAGCTTCATTTCGCTTCCGGCACTTAAAGAATCTAAAACAAATACTTTTGCATTTGGATTATCTTCTTCGTATTGTTGTTTTGCGGTCATAGCTGCATTATAACTTCCGGATAAAACACTTGTAATGGTAACACAATATATTTCATCATAACCTTCAAATGCATCTAAATAATCACCAACGCCAGGACAGGCCGTTCCGGAACGTCCTTTATAAACACTTAATTCGTCTACCATTGCACGGACATCTAAGTCAGGTGTGTCTACATATTCTTTGTCGTTGGTTACAATTCTTAATGGAACGGATGCAAAATCTACACCATTCATGCAAAGCATATTTGATGCAGAGTCTGAAATAATTTTGACCTTCATAAGTCAGTTTTTCCTTTCTGGTAAAAATAGTATTTTATAAAATTTCATATGGTTTAAAAAACTACATTATATATTTAAGAATACTATATAAATATAGAGATGTCAAGGAAAATACACACATTGAAGTAAAATGTGGAAAAACTCGTTGCTGGTCACGGAGTGAACAGTAACCTAAAAAGAAACAAAAGTCAGATGTAGATAATACAGAGGTTGATTAAAAAAACAGAGTTATCTATAATAATATTAGCATGAAAAGTGCTTAAAAATGGGAATTTGGAAATTATGAAAATGGAAGTGAAGATTTTGAGAAATATTATGAACAGCAGG
>CAYMHX010000215.1:0-4458 GCA_964390325.1 uncultured Roseburia sp.
ATACAATCTGTCTTGGGTCTAAGCCAAGCTCATTCCCCTGCTGGATATGGTTATCCAAAATCGCTGCAAGTAAATTGTTTGCAGAAGTAATTGCATGGAAGTCACCTGTAAAATGCAAATTTAAGTCTTCCATTGGTACAACCTGCGCATAACCGCCACCTGCTGCACCACCCTTAATACCAAAACATGGTCCAAGTGAAGGCTCACGCAATGCAATCACAGCTTTTTTGCCAAGTTTTCCAAATGCCTGTCCTAAACCAACACTTGTTGTTGTTTTACCTTCTCCTGCCGGTGTTGGATTGATTGCTGTTACAAGAATTAATTTTCCATCAGGGTTTTCTGCACTTTTTTTAATTAAGTCATCCGAAAGTTTTGCTTTATATTTTCCATAAAGCTCAAGGTCATCTTCACAAATTCCAATTGTTTCTGCTACTTCTTTAATCGGAAGCATCACTGCTTCCTGTGCAATTTGAATATCACTTTTCATCGTTTGTCCTCTTTCTGCCATACGGCGATTTATATTAATAAAATTTATAAACATTCTTCCAGAAACTGTTCAAACTGTTCTGGTGACATTAAAACCTTTCTCGGTTTTGTGCCTTCTTCCGGCCCTACAATTCCTGCTTCTTCTAATTGGTCCATAATCCTTGCTGCACGATTAAACCCTACTTTAAAATAACGCTGCAACATACCAATCGAGCCTTTTTCCTTTTCTACCAACAATTTTGCTGCTTCTGTGAAATAAGAATCCCTTCCATCGGAACTATCGCCTTTTCCATCAATTGAAACTGTCAGATTTCCATTTTCTGCACTATTCATTTTCGCTTCAATTTCTGCACTATAATTTACCATTCCATTATTTTGTTCCTTTAAAAACTCTACCACATCTAATACTTCTTTATCCGATACAAATGCTCCCTGTATACGGATTGGTTTTGGAACGCCCTGCGGATTAAATAACATATCTCCTTTTCCAAGCAGCTTTTCTGCACCATTCATATCTAAAATCGTTCTGGAATCGACACCTGACGTCACAGCAAATGCAATTCGGCTTGGCATATTTGCCTTAATCAAACCTGTAATAACATTTACAGAAGGTCTTTGTGTGGCAATAATTAAGTGAATTCCACAAGCTCTTGCTAACTGTGCCAAACGGCAGATTGCTTCTTCTACATCATTAGAAGCCACCATCATAAGGTCGGCTAACTCATCTACAATAATGACAATCTGTGGTAATTTCTGAGGTTTTTCTTCCCCTTCTGCATCTTGGATGCTTTTTTGTATACTCTCCACTTTTTCATTATAGCCTTTTAAATCTCTGACTCCTGCTTTCGCAAATTTCTCATAACGGTCTGTCATTTCTGCAACTGCCCAATGAAGCGCACCTGCGGCCTTCTTCGGGTCGGTCACCACCGGTATCATCAAATGAGGGATGCCATTATAAACACTTAATTCTACTACTTTCGGGTCAATCATAATTAATTTCACATCTTTTGGGTCAGCCTTATATAAAATACTCATAATAATCGTATTGATACAAACCGATTTACCCGAACCCGTTGCACCCGCAATCAATAAATGCGGCATTTTTGCAATATCCGTTACTACTACTTTTCCTGCAATATCTCTGCCTACACAAAATGCAATGTTGGAATCATTTATTTTAAATTCTTGTGATTCAATCAACTCACGAAAAGATACCATTACATTTTCCTTATTTGGGACTTCAATTCCTACTGCTGCCTTCCCGGGAATTGGTGCTTCAATTCGGATATCGGCTGCCGCTAAATTCAACTTAATATCATCTGCTAAATTCACAATCTTGCTAACCTTTACCCCCATTTCAGGCTGTAATTCATATCTGGTAACGGATGGTCCACAACTTACATTGGTAATCGTTACATTCACTCCGAAATTTTTCAATGTCTGTTGCAATTTATTTGCTGTTTCCTGTAAATGTTGTCTGGAATCTCCTTTTTTTACAGAAATCTGCTTTAATAAAGAAACTGATGGAAAAATATGTTTCTTTTCTTCTTCCAAAACATTCTGTATGTCAATTTCTTTTTCAATATTGGCAATGCCACTTTGAATTTCTGCTTCACTTTGACGGTTTTTTCTATGATTTGCCACAATATCTTCTTTTTCTGTCTGGACAACAGCTTGTTCTTTATATTTTAACACATTGCCTTGAGGTGCAAACTCCTTAATACCTTCAGCTATTACAGATTCAAAATCTTCTTCCTCTATCTCTGATAATTCTTCCAATTTTTCATAACCAAAACTTTCCATATGCATTTTCTTCTCATTTTTTCTGACTCTAACAGGAATATTTTCCTGTTCTTCTTCAAAATCCATATGTGATTCAATATGTAATTCACTGATTTCATCCGTAATTTCTTTTTTCTTTTTCTCTGCTACTTTTGTTTGCTGTTCTATACGCCGAAGTTTTCGTTCTTCTTTTCTATTTTCTGCTGCTTCACGGTATTTTTCATTGCTTATCCTTGCCGTTTCATAGACTTTTTGTCCGCTTTTTTGCATTTCCTTGAATGCAGAGCGTTCTGTAATTAAAACCAATGAAACAATCAAACCAATAATATTAATCACATACGCCCCGATTAACCCAAAATTCGGACAAATCAGCCATGCAAATAAACCACCGATAAAACCTCCGCCAATTTTATCCGCATAACAATCTTTATAAACAGCGACAGGTCCCGGTGCTGCTTCTCCGTTTACAATTAACTCGATAAACATACAAAGGAAACATGAAAAAAGTATCATTGCTGTAAGCTTCACTACTGCAATTCGATTTCCTTTATTAGAAGCAAAAAAGAACACTGCAATTACAAAAATGATTGGAAATAGATATGCCAATAAACCAAAAATACCAAAACATACACTGCTTACTACATTCCCAATTCTTCCTCCGACTCCAAAATTACTGATAAACAACAGAATTGCTATCAGTAATGCACCCCAAAGGAAAATTTCTTCTGTAAAACTTTCCTGTTCCGGTATCGCTTTCTTTTTCTGTTTGTTTTTTGTGTTCGTTTTTACAGTTTTTTTTACAGGTACCTTAGTAACTACCTTTGTTTTTCCACTGCTTGAAGACGAACCTTTTTTCTTACTTGCTGCCAAACTCCTAAACCTCCATTTCGATGCATAAGTGCATCCCCCTTTACTATTATTTTCTTATCTCTGCCTTCTGCAACAAATATTGTAAAAGGCAGAAATAATCTTCATCCCATAATTTATAAATTTTTCGTAACTATTTAGTACCCTCATAGTTACAACTTTTCTCCATTATACTTTTCTATTCTAACACATTTTTAAATTTTTGTCATCTATCAGCTCTTTCAATTTTTCAAATGCCTGATGAATTCCCCCAACTTCCTGTATCAAGCCTTCTGCCACTGCTTCTTCTCCCACTAAAATCGTTCCCAAATCCTTTGTCAAAATTCCTGTATACATCATTAATTCCTCTAATCGTTCCTCTTTTGCAGCCGAATGCGATGCAATAAAGCGTAAAATTCTATCCTGCATCTGCTTAAAATAATCATAAGTCTGTTGTGCTCCAATAACAGTTCCATTCATTCGGACAGGATGTATTACCATTGTTCCTGACGGCACAATAAACGAATAATCCGTTGATACTGCCAAAGGTACGCCAATTGAATGACTTCCTCCAAGCACTAAAGACACCGTAGGCTTTTCAATCGAAGCAATCATTTCTGCAATTGCCAGACCACTTTCTACATCTCCTCCAACGGTATTTAACAATAACAAAAGTCCATCAGCCTCATCATTTTCTTCAAATTCAGCAAGCTTTGGTAAAATATGCTCATATTTGGTTGTTTTTGTAGTGCTTGGCAGACATTCATGCCCTTCAATTTCTCCAATAATTGTCATTAATTTAATTCGATGCTTTTTATTATCTAAATCAACTTCTCCATATTCCTGAACCTTTTCATCTTTTTCTGCTTCTTTTCCCATCATTTCCTCCCAATCATTATCATGCTTATTTATAAAAAAAGGATACCATTACTTAAAGTAATGATATCCTTTGTATTATGTGTTTATTTTGTTATTTTATGTAGTTTCATAATTTCCTACTCCAAAATAACTGGTTTCTTACTAACTTATGATTACTATTGGTATATTTTAGTAACCTAATAAGTAATTATAAAGTCCTTCATAACGTCCTTTTGATGTTTTCCATGAATAGTCATTTGCCATTCCTCTGTCTACCATTTCATTCCAGCCATCTCTGTTTTCATAGTAAACTTTCTTAGAATAGTTAATTACGCTTAACATTTCTTCACCATTGTAGTTCTTGAATGAGAAACCGTCACCGCTGTTTTCAAATTCATTATAAGCATGTACAGTATCTTTTAAGCCACCTGTTTCACGAACAATCGGCACTGTTCCGTAACGGAAAGAAATTAACTGTGTTAATCC
>CAYMHX010000216.1:0-4403 GCA_964390325.1 uncultured Roseburia sp.
GGAAATCAGAAAAAAATCCGAAGTTTTCGGAAAGAAGCTGCGATTTTGCGTACCAAAGAACGCAGACCTGATATGTATGCAAAATATGAGGCATTGGAGAAATGTAGAGAGCAGATGCAGAAGCAGAAATTATTGCATATGGATATGATAGAACTGATTGCGAGAGGACAGGCGGAATTGGTATATCATAGTGATGATGTAATTTGTCTTTTTGATACAGTAAGCGGGATTTATTTTCATACAGTTTGTGATACGAAATTAAATGATACAAGGTTAAAAGATATAAAGTTAAATAATATAATAGTAAACGATACAAAAATAAATGATGTAAAATTAAATTGTGCAAATCAAAGTGATATTATATCAAATAATATTAAGTTAGGTATAATTGGCTTAGAAAAAATCAAAGAACATGCGAAACAGGATAATGGAAATGCTGTATCGAATATGGAAAAGATAGAATATCTGGTATTGCATCAAGAGTTTATGGTAGAGCCTGCAAGAGAAATGTTTGGATTATCAAAGATAATGACCTGTCATCAAGCAGTCTATACCAAAAAAGAAAAACTTCCGATTACTGGATTATATAGTATCAATCATTCTATAAATGATGAAAAAAATACGGAGTCTATTGTTCGCATAGAAAGATTGAAAACAGAGCATTTTGAGTTGATTGCCAAAGCTTATGGCGGTGAAGAAGGAGCAGAATATTTAAAAGAACGCTTGGAAAAAGGCTGTTTGTATGGAGCTTTTTTATATGAAGAAAAAGAAATAAAGCTCGCAGGTTTTATTGGAACACATGCAGAAGGAAGCATAGGAATGTTACAGGTTTTTCCGGAATACCGCAGAAGAAAGCTTGGAAAGGCATTAGAAACCTATATGATAAATCAAGCATTGGAATTAGGGCAGACACCATTTGGACAGGTTGTAGAGGGCAATGAAGCCTCTACGAGGCTTCAGGAATCATTGGGGCTGTGCTTTGCTAAGTCAAAGGTTTATTGGATGGAAAAAGAAAAAAGTACTTTACAATAGAAAGAAGTTATGGTAGTATATTGGAGTTGTGAGTAGAAGCGATGGTCCTCTGTTACCAATAGGGGTATTAAGAACATCAAAATAATAGGAGGTCACAAAAATGAACGCAAGTGAAATTATTAAGAACATTGAAGCAGAACAGTTAAAAGCAGAAGTACCAGAATTCCGTGTTGGTGATACTATCAAAGTTTATGGTAAAATCAAAGAAGGTAACCGTGAAAGAATTCAGGTTTTTGAAGGTGTTGTATTAAAGAGACAGGGTGGAAGCAATCGTGCAACATTTACAGTTAGAAAAATCTCTAACGGTGTAGGTGTAGAAAAAACTTGGCCAGTACATTCACCAAACGTAGAAAAAATCGAAGTAGTTCGTCGTGGTAAAGTAAGACGTGCGAAATTATTCTACTTAAGAGACCGTGTTGGTAAAGCAGCTAAGGTTAAAGAATTAGTAAAATAATAGGTAACTATTCAGAGCAGGTCAAAACATTTACTGTTTTGACCAAAAGAAACGGCATCCGTTGGGGGTGTCGTTTCTTATTTTATCGGAAAGACATTTGTCGTTGTTCTTTCATAATTTAAAAGAAAGAAGCATAGGATTTTAAGAAGGATATGGAGGGAAGGGCATTTTTATGGCGGCAATGTATATTTTAGCTTTTTTAGGTGGTGTTTTGCTTGTGAATTTGTTAGAGGGAACAATGGATACAAGCAGTATGATATTAAATAGATATACATTGGCAGCTCTTACGTTTCAAGAAATTGTTTATGAGAGGTATTTTCTTTATATTTTATTGTTGCGGTTTCGTACTTTAGCAGGTATATGGCTTGCTTCCAAGCTATTACCTCAAAAATTTGTAAAAAAGGGAGCAGTCTTAAGTGTTAGTCTGTTAGCTGGCTGTGTGGCAGCAATGTCTATTCTTGCAAATGGTATTTGGGGAATGTGGTTTTTTGTAGTCAGTTTATTTCCACATAGTATTTTTTATGGAGGAGCGTATGGAATTTGGTATCACGCCTCGCCATATAGAATGGAAGGAAATGGAAACACACGTCTTTTGTTAGGCTTTTGTATTGTACTGTTGGTTTTTATTGGCTGTGTCTGTGAAGCATATATTGGTCCGATTTTGATAGAAAAGATAATTAGCCGTTGATTTTCTTTGTTTTCTGATTATAATAATATTTGTAACTATTTAGAGCCAAGAAACAAAACGAATTGTTCCGGTTCGCATGAAACACGAAGTGTTTTCGAGTTTGCTTCTGAATCGTTACATGTATCTAAAAAAATAGAACCCGCACAGACAACAGGTGATGAACGAGATGAGAGAAGCAATTTTGGAATTTATTCGCTATCTTCATATAGAAAAACAGACCTCTTTGAATACAGAGGTTTCTTATGAGCGTGATTTAAGAAAAATGTGTCAGTATTTAGAAGAACAGGGTATAAAAAATCTAAAAGATGTAACAGAAACAAGCTTAAATTCCTATTTACTTTTTTTGGAGAGGGATGGAAGGAAGCCAGCAACGATTTCCAGAAGTATTGCATCTATGAAAGCGTTTTTTTCTTATCTTTGTAAGAGCCGACAGATAGAAAATGACCCTGCACGGCGGTTAAAAGCGCCTAAGGTTGAAAAAAAACTTCCGTCTGTTTTGACAATGGAGGAGATGGAAAGACTCTTAGAACAGCCTTCCGGGGATTCTCCAAAAGAATTGCGGGATAAGGCAATGTTAGAAGTTTTATATGCGACAGGAATTCGCGTTTCAGAGTTACTTTCTTTAAAATTATCGGATATCAATTTACAAATGGAGTATTTGAATTGTTCAGATGCACAGAAGGAACGTATCATTCCATTTGGAAAGAAAGCGAAAGAAGCTTTGAAGCATTATCTGAATGAGGGGAGAAAGAAGCTGGTAGGAGATGAAGAAATTGACTGGTTATTTACCAATTGTTCAGGACAAGCTATGAGCCGTCAAGGCTTTTGGAAATTGATTAAACTTTATGCAGGTAAGGCAGGAATTCTGTCCGAAATAACGCCGCAGACATTCAGACATTCATTTGCTGCCCATATGATAGGAAATGGGGCAGATTTAAAGGCAGTTCAGGAAATGTTAGGATATGCAGATATTTCAGCAGCACAGATTTATGTACAGATGAATCAGAGTAAAAATCAGAAGATTAGAACCGTCTATATGAATGCACATCCGAGAAATTAAAAAACAAACAGTCGTATATGATTTTACAAAAGAAAGAATCAGGTATGTCTGTCTTTTATTTATTATTTAGAGATGTTATGTTACTTGCGTAAGAACATGATTCAGGAGTTGATTTTTGCTTTGCGAATCGTTACTGTTTACGAGGTACGAATGAACAGTAACGTTAAAAATGGAGGGAGATAATATGGTAATAAAAGGAAAAAAAATAGGAACAGGAAGGCCTCTTGTATGTGTTCCTGTTATGGAGCGTAAAAAAGAAGGAATTATTGCAGAAATTATGGAATTGTCAAAGAGTCCGGTAGATATTATTGAATGGAGAGTAGATGCATTCTGTGATTATATGAATTTTAATGAAATACGTTTGATTTTAAAAGAAATTGAGTCATATTTGCAGGACAAAATATTTTTATTTACTTTTCGTACAACAGCACAAGGAGGCTTTGGAGCAGTGACATCTGCACAGTTAGAAGATATTCATGATGTGGGTGCAGAATCCGGTATAGTGGATTTGTTGGATTTGGAATATTTTGCCGAAGAATATCCAATGCTTAAAATTATGAAATTACATGAAAAAGGTATTAAAATTGTGGCTTCCCACCATGATTTTGATGAAACACCAGAGCGGGATGTGATGAAGATGCTGCTTGAAAATATGTGTGCAGGAGGGGCAGATATTGTAAAAATTGCAGTAATGCCACAGTGTGAAGATGATGTATTAAGTCTATTATCGGTAACAAATGAATTTTACAGGGAAAATTCTGATACACCAATTATTTCAATGTCGATGGGAAAATTAGGAATGATGAGTCGTTTGTGTGGAGAGACTTTTGGTTCTTGCGTGACTTTTGCAGCGAATAAAGAATGCAGCGCACCAGGGCAGATGAAGATGGAAAATGTGATTGAAATTGTAGATTTTTTACATGAAAATATAAAAGAATAATAGTAATTACAAGCGTAGTGAATAATTGAGAAAGTTTATGAAAGGGATGTCGGGAAATAGATAGTCTTTAACAGGGAAAGGTATGGTTTGTATGAGCCATACCTTTCCCTGAATTTTTATAAAAAAGGAAAAAAGGAAGAGGTTCCTCATACCGAAAATTGTTCCTTTATATTGGCAAGATAAACGCATGAGTTAATAAATTGTGAACAAACCCATTTTATCTGTTACA
>CAYMHX010000217.1:0-4386 GCA_964390325.1 uncultured Roseburia sp.
TTGCTTGAAAAGAATTATATTGGAAAAGCTATTATTGAAAAGTTTTTTGATGATATTTGGGCGACAGAGGCAATAGTAGGTACAAATCCTAGAACTACAATTCAAAATATACAATTTCTAGACATTCAAAGAAAGGGAACTAGTCAGCATAGATTAGTGGGATTGTTAGAACAATATTATATGATGACTAGGGGCGTAAGGATAAATGTGCATAATCCCAATGTTTATAAGTATATCTATTTAGATGACTGTATGTATACAGGAAATTCAGTGAGATATGACATTAAAGACTGGATTGAATATGGTCAGTATAATGAAAATTCTGAGTTGTATATTATTTTTCTAGGATTATATAGTGCTAATGACGATTATGTAAGGTCGTATATTGAAAAGATATGTGATAGCAAAAAGATAAAAGTTAATATATTTTGTATGAAAGCATATCAAAATAATATTAGCTTCTATCCATATGATTTTTTATGGCCTACAGAGATTGTTGGTAATGTCTATGTTGATAGATATATGGAAGAGTTAGAAAGAGAAAGGGAAGAAAAAGGAAGGAAAGGATTGGATTTTCGGAAAGTTTTTGGCTATTACGTTGAATCATCTTTATTTACTTCGACTACAAATAGAATTATATTTGAACATGCTTTAATGAAAGCTGGTTCTTATATATGCACATTGCCAGAAGAGCATAACCAGAGTATTAGACCTATGGGATACAATTACAATATATCTTTAGGATATGGAGCTTTTTTTACAACATGCTATAATATTTCTAACAATTGTCCATTGGCTTTTTGGTGGGGAAATATGCGACCAAATGGAACGGTTTTTGATGGATGGTATCCATTGTTACCAAGAAGTGTAAATTAGGTGGTGTTTTAATGAATTATACAAAGCAGACATTTAAGATTGACGAGTGCATTACTTTTTGTAAAACTAATGAAAAGTATGGTGGACTTTCCAATATGGCAAGTAATTACCCTATATATTTAAATGGGACAAAAATATTGACTTCGGAGGCTTTATATCAGGCATGTAGATTTCCAAATTATCCCGAGATACAGGATGAGATAATTCGACAAAGGAGTCCAATGACTGCAAAAGATATAAGCAGAAAATATGAACGATATACGAGGGAAGATTGGCAGCAAAAGCGTATACCGATAATGAACTGGTGTATTCATTTGAAACTTGTATATAATTGGAGAAGATTTGGAAGGTTATTGGAATCGACAGAGGATAAGAATATTGTTGAAATTTCTTATAAAGATGATTTTTGGGGGGCATATAAAGAGGGCATATATGCAGTAGGTTGTAATGTACTGGGGCAGTTATTGCAACTAACCCGAAATGATTTTAAGGAGAATCAGGAAAAGCAATATATTACCCTTGGATTACCCAATGTGGAAAGATTTATTTTTTTGAGTGAATCTATAACAGAGTTAAGAATTGACGTTACAAAGAATTATCATGAAAATGAGAATTTGAATTTATTTGATGATTTTAATTTAAATTAGGTTGATAGTGTAAAATTACGTAGGAAAAATCGAAAATAGAAAAAGAAAGAAAACTCCTTTTTGTGGTAAAATATAATTGAAGAGAAAATAAATTACACACAAAGAAAGGAGTTTTCTTATGTTAAAGAGTATAACATATTTTCAAGAAAATATAGCAAAAAAATTAGAAAAAACTTTTGTGATATATTCTTCAGACATGACCAAAGTGGCAGAATTGGTACAAGGCGTAACCGACTGCATGGTGGAATTCGGACTTTGTTTTTTAGCAGAAGAATTAGAAAATTACGATGTTTCCATTTGTGAAAAAAGACATCTGCGTTTGGATTGGCATATAGTGCGAAAAGAGAAATCCACGATTCTGACAAGTCTTGGCACATTGCATTATCATAAAACTATAATTGAGCAAATTCAAAATAATGCACAAATTTGTTTGCTATGCAAAAACATTTTTGATGCAAAATCTTAGTTTGTCTTTGTACGACAAACAAATTTGCATTGTTTTTGTGCAATTTTCAGTATTTGCTCATTTATAGCATAAAACATGGTTTCAGAATAAAAAACAAAGTCTTATGAATGTTTTTTAGACCAGGCAATGGGAGTTTCGCCACATGCTCGAATGACCGAGGATGCAGAAGCAAGGATTTTAGAAGAAGCAGTAGAAACGAGTTATGAAAAAGGCGGAAAAAATGTGAGTGTTTATTCTATAGAAGAAGTAAGCCGAGAAACAGTAAAAAACAAAATATATGGTTTGCGATTCCCGAAAAAAGAGAAGTATTCGGAAAAGAAGCGGAGTATTTATATATCGAAGCAGACGAAGACCATATCGCATTACAATTCCGAGAGAAAAAAGGAGATATTGTGGAAAATGCATATCATCAGAAAAATAATGGAGCAATTGCGAAACTGATTTATGTGCATGAAGGAATTGAGAAAGAAAGCGAACGACATAAGTTAAAAAATCCGTATTACTTTTGTCGAGTATGTGAAGGGGAAGAAAATAAGAAACTTTGGGATGAAGTATATGACTATATAGAAAATACCTATGAGTTGTCGAAAGTGAAGAAAATTTATTTAAGTGCAGATGGAGGAAGGTGGATACAGAGTGGAAAAAATGAGATAGCGAAAATCACATATGTATTGGATAAATTTCATATAAAGAAATATTTGAGAAAAATCACAGGGTGTTTTGGAAAAAAAGGAAAAGAAATAGAAGAAGAACTGCCGTATCCGAAAGAAAAAAGGAATCGAAGAAGGAAAAAAGTATATATTAAAACATTGGACATCCGTAAAACAGCGTTTGTTACGAGAAAGAGGAATAGAAGGAAGTAGTACAGAAAGTCATGTGAGTCATGTATTGTCAGATAGAATGAGTAGTCGACCGATGGGCTGGAGTAAAAAAGGAATGGCAAAGATGTCAGAACTGCGAGCATACTATTATAATGGTGGAGATATGTTGGAACTAGTAAGATATCAGAAAAAAGAAGTAAAAAAAGTAGTGGAAAATGAAGATACTATTTATAGTAGTAGCCAAATGTGGAGAGAAGAACGAAAACGAAGAAACAAATTAGGACAATTAGCAGAAATGAAAGTGTATAGTATCCCATATACGCAGATAAAAAAGATAGCGAATTTTAAAGCACAGATTTTTGGAATATGAAAAGAGAAAGTGAAGTTTTGGCTCAGGGGGAAGTCTGCCTTTTTGATTCCTACTGTAACTTTACACTATCAGGGACACTTCTGCTTTTGTAAAAGAAAGTATTTCATGTTATAATGAAAAAAACAGATAACATAATAAGAGATTCATCCGATGGGATGAAAAAGGAGCAGGCTATGTCGAATTTTTTGATGAAACCAAAAATTGATTTTGCTTTTAAAGAAATCATGATGAATAACGAAGCACGTCTTGGTTTTTTGTCGGCGATACTAAAGTTAAATCCAAAGGAAATTAAAGATACCAAAATTTTAAATACAAATTTAAGAAAACTGCATAAAGATGATAAGCAAGGCATTTTGGATGTTCGTATTTTAATGAATAATGATGTGGAAATTGACATTGAAATTCAGCTTTCTGAATTAAAAGTATGGGCAGACCGTTCTCTGTTTTATCTTTCCAAGATGTATGTGGAGCAGATTGAAGAAGGGCAACAATATGATGTGTTTAAACGCTGTGTTTCCATCAGTATTTTAGATTTTACACTTTTTCATGATACAGATGAATTTTATTCTTGTTTCCATATTCGAGAAGATAACAGACATACACTTTATACGGACAAAATGGAATTTCATGTGTTGGAACTTTCCAAATTGCCGAAGGAATTAAAAGAAGATACAAGTGATATTTTATTATGGGCGAAATTCATCAGTGCGGAAAGAGAGGAGGAATTTGACATGTTGGCAACAAAGAATCCTTATATTAAAAGTGCATATGAACAGTTACAGGTAATTAGCCAGGATAAGAAAAAACGATTAGAGTATGAGGCTCGCGAAAAGGCGATTCGTGACCATAATCAAATGATGTATGAGGCAGAACAACGTGGTGAAGAACGAGGAATGCAACGAGGAATGCAACTTGGAGAATATGAAAAAGCCATTAGTATTGCGAAAGAACTTCTAACTTTTGGGATTGATATTGATATAATTGTTAAAACAACAAAATTATCATTAGAACAAATACAAAAGTTACAGCAGGAAAATGAAATTTGATACAAAGTGCGTTGAAAATTTAATAGGATGTAAATTGCAGTTATAAGTAGAAATGCTTGTAACTGCTTTTTTCTTGCCTAAATGCGTGATGCGAAGGGAGACAGCCCAAAATGTGATTTCGTAGTGAAGCGGAGAAATTGCATTTTGGGATGGCGAGTGA
>CAYMHX010000218.1:0-4361 GCA_964390325.1 uncultured Roseburia sp.
TGATTATCGCATACAATCGTATAAAATTGGAACGGTAGGTTATTCATCGCTTACAGTGGAATTGGGGAGAATACATATGAATTTTGAATACCGTCTGGCAAAATTGGCTGGGCGGTATTTTATTAGAGAAAGCGAGGAAAATATTTATGAATTATGCAATGATTCTTTCAGGTGGTATTGGAAGCCGGCTTGGTTTAGATTTACCGAAGCAGTATTATGAAGTTGAAGGAAAACCAGTAATACAATATGTAATAGAAACAATTGAAAAACATGAAATGATAGATGGTTATGTGATTGTTGCAGCAGAGGAATGGCGTGAATTTATTGAGGAAATAGTAAGAAAAATAGAAGGAGATAATGAAATAAAGAAAAAGTTTTTTGGTTTTGCAAAACCGGGAGCAAATCGTCAGCTTTCTATTTATTATGGTTTATTAGCATTGGAAAATATAGCAGGAGAAGAAGATGTGGTATTGGTACAGGATGCTGCAAGAGCAAATACTTCTATGGGTTTAATCAGCAGATGTTTGACACTGGAAAATGATGAAGATGGTGTAATGCCGGTTTTGCCAATGAAAGATACTGTATATTTAAGTAAAGATGGGAAACAGGTATCTGAGTTATTAAATCGAGAACAGATTTTTGCAGGACAGGCACCAGAGTCATTTCGATTTGGTAAGTATTTAAAGGCAAATGAATTACTTTTTCCAAATGAAATTTTAAATATCAATGGAAGCACGGAACCTGCAATTAAGGCAGGAATGAAGATTGCTATGATTGATGGAGAAGAATCTAATTTTAAGATTACAACAAGTGTGGATTTAGAGCGTTTTTGTGAATTGGTTTCTAAAAAAATCTTAAGGAGTGACAGCAGATGAAAGCATGGGTATTGCATAGTATAGGTGATATACGTTATGAAGAAGTAGAAAGACCTGTTTTAGATAAAAATGAAGTTTTAGTGAATGTGAAAGCAGTTGGTATTTGTGGTTCGGATATTCCACGTATTTATCAAACAGGCTCACATAGGATGCCGTTGATTTTAGGACATGAGTTTTCTGGAAAAGTAGTTGAGCTTGGAAACTGTGTGGATAATAGTTGGTTAAATAAGAGAGTGGGGATTTTTCCTTTAATTCCTTGCAGAGAATGTGTTGCTTGTCAGAAAGAACAATATGAAATGTGTAGAAATTATAGTTATTTGGGTTCGAGACAGGATGGGGGTTTTGCAGAGTATGTGGCAGTTCCACAGGAAAATTTGATTGAATTACCAGAGAATGTGTCTTATGAAGAAGCTGCAATGTTAGAGCCAATGGCAGTGGCCGTTCATACAATGAGGAGAGTAATGCCTACAGAACAGGATAAAGTGATAATTTGTGGTCTTGGAACAATTGGAATCTTATTGTTGATGTTTTTACAAAATGCAGGTGTAAAACATATTTATGCGATTGGTAATAAGGATTTTCAAAAACAGACCGTTTTACAAATGGGATTGTCAGAAGCATATTATTGTGACAGTAGAACACAGGATGTAAATACATGGGTGATGGAGCATACAAATGGAACTGGTGCAGATGTATTTTTTGAATGTGTGGGGAAAAATGAAACCGTGATACAGGCGGTAAATTTAACTGCACTTGCAGGAAGAGTTTGTTTAGTTGGAAATCCATATTCGGATATGAAGTTAGAAAAACAGGTGTATTGGAAGATTCTGCGGAATCAGCTTATAGTAACTGGGACATGGAATTCATCTTTTACAGGAAAAAAAGATGATGATTGGCATTATGTTTTGAAGTGTTTAGAAGAAAAACGGATTGAGCCGTCAAAATTGATTTCGCATAAATTTTCACTTGAAGAGCTGGAAAAGGGATTTCATATTATGAGGGATAAGTCAGAGGATTATATTAAGATAATTTGTTTATTTCAGAAGAATCATTCAATAATAAAACGTATGATGCGGGATTATTAAACAGAAGTCAGTTTGTAAAAGGGAATAAATTGGATATGGAGTTTGTTTTACGGAAATTTATGGAACATTTTACAGAAATATATGCAGATAATTCCAATAAATTTGTAGAAGAAAACGGCAGACGTTTATTTTTATTATATTTAAAACCCATTATTAATGGGTAGGAAATTATTATATAGAATCCAGAACGCATAGTATGGGGCGTACAGATGTGATTGTAGATTATTTAGGGCAGCAATATGTAATAGAAATGAAGATTTGGCGGGGAAATGAGTATAATGAGAGGGGAGAAAAGCAATTATTAGAATATTTAGAAGACTATAAATTGAAAAAAGGATATATGATTAGCTTTAATTTTAATAAAAAGAAACAGGTAGGTATGAGAGAACTTTATTTTGGTGAGAAAAGTTTGGTGGAAGTTGTGATGTAAATTGTAATTTAAGAAGGAATCCGTTATACTAATGAGAGAATCATTGGTGTGACGGATTTTTGTGTATTCAAGGGGGAATTTAAGAAATGTTAAAAAGAAAAATTCCAATCGGAATTGAAGATTATCGTGAAATGATAGATAAGAATTTTTATTATGTGGATAAGACACTATTAATAAAGGAATTACTGGATAATGAGACAAAGGTATTTTTGCTTACCAGACCAAGAAGGTTTGGAAAAACATTAGGACTTAGTATGATTCGGACTTTTTTTGAAGATGAGCGGGATGTGAATGGAGATAAAATTGATAATCTTTCTTATTTTAATGGAAAAAAGATTATGGATGCAGGAGAGGAGTATACCTCTCATGCAGGGAAGTATCCAGTGATGAAATTTTCTCTGAAGTCGGCAAAGCAGAGGGATTTTGATACAGCATATTCATGCCTTGCTGGTGAGATTGCAAAGGAATATCGCAGACATGCATATATATTGAAGTCAGAAGTTTTGACAGAAGATGAAAAAAAGGATTATTATCTTGTTATGAATAATAGGGCAGAGTATAAACAGTATGTGACAGCACTGATGACTTTGTCGGAATATTTAGAACGATATCATGGGAAACAGGTAATTGTTTTAATAGATGAATATGATGTACCACTTGAAAATGCATGGCTTGCAGGTTTTTATGATGAAATGATACAGTTTATCCGTTCTTTATTTGAGTCTGCATTAAAAACAAATGACCATCTTGCATTTGCAGTGGTAACAGGGTGTTTGCGTATCAGTAAGGAAAGTATTTTTACAGGTTTAAATAATTTAAAAGTAGTTTCTATTTTAAATAAAACTTTTGGGGAATATTTTGGGTTTTTGCCGGAAGAAGTGGAAGCGATGTTGGATTTTTATGAAATCGGACAACGTAAAGAAGAAGCAAAAAAATGGTATGACGGATATCAGTTTGGAGAAGCAGAGGTTTACAATCCATGGAGTGTGATTAATTATGTGGATGATATTGTTAGTGGAACAGCGAAGTTTCCGAAACCTTATTGGTCGAATACATCATCGAATAGTATTGTGCGTGAATTGGTAGAACGTGCAGATACACAGGTTCGTAGGGAAATTGAACTGATGATTGAGGGTGGAACAATTGAAAAGCCAATTTATGAAGATATTACTTATGGAGATATTTATGAGTCGCAGGATAATTTGTGGAATTTCCTGTTTTTTACCGGGTATTTGAAAAAAAATGGGGAAAGACAGGAAAGTGAGCAGCATTATTTTACAATGTCTATTCCAAATGCAGAAATTTCATATATTTATAAAAATACAATTTTAACATGGTTTGATAAAAAGATAAGAAAAAGTGATGTGACACCATTGTTGAAAGCAGTCGAAAGCGGAGATTGTGAAGGATTTGCCAAGTTTTTATCTGCTCAATTGCTGGATACGATTAGTTTTTTTGATTATAAAGAAGATTATTATCATGGATTTCTTGTAGGAATTTTAAAATGTTTTGACAAATATGTGATTCGCTCAAATCGTGAAGTGGGTGAGGGAAGAAGCGATATTATTATGGAGGATTATGAAACTGGGGATAAGGGGATTATTATAGAAATAAAGGTTGCAGCTAAATTCAGTGAAATGGAAAAAGAATGTGATAAAGCACTTATACAGATAGAAACCTTGCAGTATGAACATGAGCTGCGTGAAGACGGGTATCAGGAAATTGTAAAGTATGGCGTCTGTTTCTTTAAAAAGAGATGTATGGTAAAAAGAAAGTAATAGTAGAGGTGCATGATAATGAAGAAAAAGGTTTTTAATACAACAGGAGTTTGCTATCCCGATGAGCATTATATGGTAGATTTGACGAAACGTTTGGAAGTAACCAGAAAGATGATTGACAATGGAAAGTATTTTGTAATCAATCGAGCCAGACAATATGGTAAGACAACTTTACTTCATGCACTGAAGAATA
>CAYMHX010000219.1:0-4358 GCA_964390325.1 uncultured Roseburia sp.
TATATTTGCAAAATATTTTATTTCTTGTTAATTTTTTAACAGCAATATCATTCTTTTACATTTTATTTACTTTGCCGCTATATAATTTCCCAATATTTTCAAACAGGTAGTTTCCTCTTTTAAACCACGCAAGGCATTTTGTACTGCTGCATCTTTTAAATTACCATCAAAATCTACAAAAAAACGATATTCCCATGTTTTATCTGCAATAGGTCTGGATTCAATTTTATTCATATTTAATCCATTATAAATAAAATGCGATAATTTATGATACAAAGAACCACTTTCATGTGGGATTTCAAAACTAATGCTGACTTTATCTGCTTTCTGTTCAAATACCTTTTTTCCTGTGACAATAATAAAACGAGTATAATTCTTTTTATTATCTTGAATTGCTTCTTCTAATACCGAAAGTCCATAAATATCTGCATTTAATTTACTTCCAATCGCAGCTTTATGCTTCATTCCGTCTTCTTTTACCTTCTGTGAAGCCATTGCCGTATTTTTATAACTGTGTTTTTCCCATTCTCTATGTGCATCCAAATATTTTCCACACTGCATCAATGCCTGTGGATGGGAATATATATCTGTAATATCCTCCTTTCTTACTCCATGCAGAGCCAAAAGTGCATGGTCTATTTTAATAATCTGCTCCCCTACAATACAATTATCGTACTCTACCAGCAAATCATAATTTTCCGAAACAATTCCTGCTGAAGAATTTTCAATTGGAAGTACTGCATAATCTGCTTTGCCCGATTTAATTGCCTCCATTGCATCTCTCCATGTTTCTACATGCCAGCTATTTGTATGATTTCCAAAATATTCTTTCATCGCAAGCTGAGAATATGCCCCTTCCGTACCTTGAAATACAATTTTTGCATTTTTATAGTCCAAATTTTCTACTTCGTTAAATTCCAAAGTCTCCGTCTGTCCATGCTCTGTTAAAAGCTGATACTGACGTTTTCTGCTCATTGCCATAATCTGCTCAAACAATTCCTGTACACCATGTTTTAAAAAAGGCGTATCTACTTTCTTTCCTAAATTTTCTAATTTACTTTCTTCTCTCGCTTTATCAAAAACAGGTTTTCCTACCGATATTTTATACTCTGCAACCTCACTTGCAATTGCCATTCTGCGTTCATATAACGCTACGATTTCTGAATCAATTTCATCAATTTCATCTCTTAATTCCAATAAATCCCTCATATCAACTTGTACCTTTCTTTGTTTTTTAACCCTATATAATTACATTTTACCACGCTTTATTTTTCTGTTCAATATTTCTACTATCTTTTTATACTTGCAACCTAATATCTCAAAATGTTATACTTAAAACATAAATTTATTGTAATTATTTAGAACAAAGAATGTGCCTTTGGCAGTATTCATACTTGAAACACTTGCCATTTTGACTTTCTTTAAATAATTACAATTCATTTTTTACAAAAGCAGAAATGAGGTGTCTTTATGAAAAAATTTTTCACAATTCTTATTCTTATTTTATTTATTGGAGGTATCGGTGCTACTTTTCTTTATAGCAACCATATCTCAAAAGATTTGTACAATGACGGCTATGTAAACGGCAACACCGCAGGAAACCTATATAACAGTGGTCTTTTCTGTGAATATGACGGCATTATCTATTTCGCCAATCCAAATGATGGAAACCGGCTTTATCAAATGAAAGCAGACGGCTCTGATATAGAAAAACTCAGCGAAGACAGTGCTTCTTATATCAATGTAGACGAAAATTATATTTATTACGCCAGAACAGGTGATAATTCCGAATCTGATTTTGCTTTCTTAAAAGTACATACGCATAGTTTATGTAAACTTCGCAGAGACGGGAAAGGTGAAGTTGTTGTTTTAGATTCAGACCCTTCCATGTATGTTTCTTTAGTTGGCAACAATCTTTATTATGTTCATTATAATTCTACAGAAGCATCTACTCTTTATAGTATTAAAAATGACGGTGAAGAAAAGAAACAAATTTTTCCACAGCCATACTTCACCTGCTGTACAGACGGACAGTATATTTACTATAACGGATTAGAAAATGACCATAATGTTTATCGACTAGATACCTCTACCCTTACACAAACCCTCGTTTACGAAGGAAACTGTTGGATGCCGATTGTGGAAGGCAATTACATTTATTTTATGGACTGTAATAATTCCTACAGCCTTGCACGAGCCGACATTTCTACTGGTGAAACAATTACACTTGTAAATGAATGGGTGGACTGCTTTAACGTTCATAACGGAGTCATTTACTTCCAAACAAACGGTTCTAATCCTGCCTTCTGCTCTATCAATACAGATGGAAGTAATTATACCGTTTTAAAAGAAGGGATTTTTACACAAATTAATATCGCTGGAAATTTAGTTTTCTTTAAAGATTTTACCAATGAACAATTTTACAAAATGTCTATCAGAGATGGCTGGATTTCACCTTTTCATCCTACTTTTGAAGAATAGATTAACTATTCAGAGCAACTTAAAGCATTATAAATGCACTGAATAATTACAGAATACATTACAAGAAGCATCACTTTATAACTTCATTTAAAGCTGTAAAGTGATGCTTCTGCTATTTATTTATCTTAATTTCTCACATTTACAAAGAATTTTTAAGCTTCATACATTCTTGCTAAAATTTCTACTACCGCATCCATTCCAAGACGGCTTACATTCAGTACCAAATCATAATTGGTTGTAGCTTCCCATTCTCTCTCTGTGTACACCTGATAATGAGATGCACGACCTTTATCGGTTGTCTTAACAATATGAGATGCACGTTCATGGTTTACTTCCTGCTTTTTCTCAATTCTTGTAATTCGTTCTGCTTCATCCGCACAAATGAATACGCTTAATACATCATCACGTTTTCTTAAAATATAATCTGCACAACGTCCTACAATCACACATGGTCCCTGCTCTGCTAAGCCTTTAATAATTTGACTCTGTGACTTGTACATCTGGTCATTTACTGTACTATAATTTGCCAGATAATACGGTCTGTCCAATCCGTAAAGTGACTGATAACCAACTACAAATTTATTCAGACAGTCAGCAAAAATATTCTGGTCTTTTTCTGCTTCATCTTGGTCTAAATTTAATTCTTTTATTGCTTGGTCAACCAAGTCTTTATCATGGAATGGAATATTTAATCTCTCTGCTAAACGTACACCAATTTCATGACCACCACTTCCACACTGACGAGCTATCGTAATAATCTTTTTACTCATAATTTCATCTCCCTTCGTGCAATTTTAAGACTTTTTAATATTATGAATACATTATATCAGATAGTTAGAAAAAAATAAAGACTATTTTCTGACATTTTATATTATTTTTATAAAAACAAAAGGCATGATACTCTATCTTAAACATAGAATACCATGCCTCATTTTCACTATACTATATAACTACTCAGAGTCAATCTTGAAAACACTATTTATTTCAAGCGAACTCTCCCCAAAGAAATTTATGAAATAATCTTTGAAACCTATCATTAAAGAATAATCTTCTTTGGACAAACTTCAGCACAAACACCACAGCCTGTACACTTTGTCTGGTCGATATGTGCAACACTGTTTGTAACAGTAATAGCACCTTCCGGACAGTTCTTCTGACACTTCATACATCCGATACATCCTACAGAACAAGCCTTCATAACATCTTTACCCTTATCGTTAGAGCTACACTGTACAATGTGTTTTGCATCATAAGGAACTAATTCGATTAAGTTCTTTGGACAAGCTGCGATACACTTACCACATGCTTTACACTGGTCTTTGTCTACAACAGCTACGCCATTTTCAAGATGGATTGCATCGAATGGGCAGGCTGCCACACAAGTACCATATCCAAGACATCCATAGTTACATGTCTTTGGACCACCATTTGGTACAAACATCATAGTAGCACAGTTACGTGTTCCTGAATAAACATAATCTGAATTTGCTTTATCACAAGTACCTGCACATTTTACAAAAGCAACTTTCTGCACGCCTTCTTCTGCTTTTACACCCATGATTTCACCAACTTTTGCTCCAACAGGTGCGCCACCAACCGGACATGCATTTACTGGAGCTTCGCCTTTTACAATAGCTGCTGCAAGACCGGAACATCCTGCATAACCACAGCCACCACAGTTATTTCCCGGAAGAACTTCACAGATAGCTTCTTCTCTAGGATCTACTTCTACTTTGAATTTTTCACCAGATACGCCGAGGAAAAATCCAAGAATAATACCAACAATACCTACAACAGCCGCCGCTGCTACGGTTGCGATAAGAATTCCACTCATTTCTATTTTCCTCCTAAATCTTCATACCAGAGAATCCCATAAA
>CAYMHX010000220.1:0-4347 GCA_964390325.1 uncultured Roseburia sp.
AATCATGCTATTTCGCTATCCGACAGTAAATGTCTGATAGCTCTGTGAACAGTAATCAGGAACCTCAAATTATTTAGACTATAATAAAACAAATAAAAAATTTTACGCAAATATATCTGCCATACAAAGACATTTCCATACTAAAAGTATAACTTGTCTTTGTATGACAGACAATACATAAGTATTTTATTCAATTTTTAGTATTTACCTATAATTGAGCAAATACAGAAAATTGCACAAAAACATAACAATTTTGTCTGTATAAAAAAGATAATTATAAATTTTGTTTTGCAAATTTCTTTATAAAAAAGAAAAGTTTGTGCAATATTTTAAATTTGCTCATTTATAGGTATTTATTCAAATTCCAATCCTAATAATTTCTTTGCATTATTTCCAAGAAGATTTTCTTTTTCTTGCTGACTAATTGGAAGTTCATAGACCTTAGAAATAGCCATTGCAGCATCACTCCATGGAGAATCTGTAGCAAATAATACTTTTTCCTTATTCACCTTTTTCCATATCTTTAAAAACATTTCTTGTTCAATATAACCAAAGGTCACTGCGGTATCAAAATACACATCTGCATCTGCCAAATATTCATATACCAGTTCCCACTGTTTCCAGCCGCCATAATGAGCTACTACCAGCTTCTTAGGCTTTATGGCATCAATTACCTTTCTCATTTTATCAGGAGGGCAATGTATTGGGTCAGGAAGCCCACTATCTACCCCTGCATGAGTCAGAACAATTAATCCTAATTCGCTGGCATATTCAATAATATTCATATACCGTACATCATCAATCATAACGCCCTGATAATCCGGATGCAATTTGATGCCAGGCAATCCCATTTCCTTTATGGTTCTAAGCTTCCCTTTATAATCTTCACAATCAGGATGAATTCCACCAAATGAAAGTAATCTTCCTTTATATGTTTCATTTTCATTTACACTTTTTGCAAACACATTAATGCTTTCAAACTGCGATGGTTTTGTGACTACCGGAAGTATCACAGATAAATCTACTCCTGTCCGATTCATAGAATCTAATAATCCATTTAATGTACCATCTGTTGCAGCATCAATCCTAGACCTCTGCTCTAATAAACAAATCGTTTTATGTGCAATAGCATCCGGAAATATATGTGTATGAAAATCTATCACCATGATTCTACCTACCTTATCTGCCTAGCTCCGTTGCTCCGATTAATTCTACGCCTGTATTTTCTAATACAGCCGCCGCTTTTTCTAAATCTGCTGTTTTAATTACAATAGAGGCATCATCATTTCCTGTTGCAAGGGCATATGTATATTCAATATTAATACCTGCCTTACAAATTTCAGAAAGAAGTACCTGAAGCTGCCCTACCTGATGAGATAACTTTACTGCTAAAACCTTTGTAAGCATTGCAGAAAATCCAGCTTCTTTTAATGCATTTCTTCCTTCTTCCGGGTCAGAAACAATCATTCGAAGCAAGCCAAAATCACTTGAATCTGCCAGTGATAACGAAATAATATTAATATTTTTCTGTTTTAATGTATCAAGAACTTTCTCTAAACGTCCTTCTCTATTTTCAATAAATACAGATAACTGATTTACAAACATCACATTCCTCTTTTCTATACTGCATATTTATTTTTAACTATAAATGAGCAAATCTTTACTACTTACTGTCTTTTCCAAACGAGTAAAATCAATATATTTTTATACAATTTTTACTATCTATTCATTTATGGTTACAGGCTTATGATGCAGCACAGTCATAAGCCCGTATTACGTTATAGCTTACCACTTTCAGATACTAAAAGTTTTTATAAAACAGTCCTATTAATATCTACCAACTATATAAAATATAAGATTATACTAACTTACGTTTATCAATAACATGAACTGCTTTACCCATACTTCTTTCAATAGTCTTTGGCTCTACCAATTTTACTTTTACTGCAAGTCCAATCGCCTGCTGAATTACATGTGCAATTTTCTTTGTCAAGTTTTCAAGCTCGCTAATCTTATCGGAGAAGAACTTTTCATCCACTTCTACCTGTACTTCAAGCGTATCCAGATTGTTGATACGGTCTACAATCATCATATAATGTGGTGATGTTTCTCCCATTTCTAATAAAGCAGCCTCTACTTGTGATGGGAATACATTTACACCACGGATAATGAGCATATCGTCAGAACGTCCTTTGAAACGACTGATACGAGCCAATGTTCTTCCACATTCACACTTATCATAACTAATACTTGTTAAATCTCTCGTACGATAACGAAGAAGCGGAATACCCTCTTTTGTCAAAGTGGTAAATACTAATTCCCCTGTTTCTCCTTCTGCAACTGGTTCTAATGTTTCCGGATGAATTACTTCTGGTAAGAAGTGGTCTTCATATACATGTAAACCTTTATGATAAATACAGTCACAAGCTACACCTGGTCCCATAATTTCAGATAATCCATAAATATCAAAAGCATTAATATGTAATTTTTCTTCAATCTGTTTACGCATCTGCTCTGTCCATGGTTCTGCACCACAAATAGCTGCTTTTAACTTAATTTTATCTAAATCTCCATCTGCCTCTAATGTTTCTGCAATATGAAGTAAGTAAGAAGGTGTACATGCAATAGCTGTTGCACCAAAGTCTTTCATCATAGTTGTTAATTTCTTTGTATTACCAGTAGACATTGGTACTACGGTTGCACCTAAATGCTCTGCACCATAATGCGCACCCAAACCACCTGTAAATAAACCATAACCATATGCTACTTGAATCGTATCATCACGAGTTAATCCTGCCTGTGCAAATGCTCTTGCTACACATTCTGCCCAAACATCAATGTCTTTTTTGGTATAACCTACAACCGTAGCCTTTCCTGTTGTTCCACTTGACGCATGTATACGGACAATCTGTGACTGTGGTACTGCAAATAAACCAAATGGATAGGTATCTCTTAAATCATTTTTCGTAGTAAATGGAAGCTTTGTAATATCCTCAATTCCTCTGATATCCCCAGGTTCTACACCTAAAGCCTGCATTTTTTTACGGTAAAACTCTACATTGTGATATACACGGTCTACCAACTTTACCAATCGCTTACTTTGCAGATTCTGCATTTCATCACGACTCATACATTCCTTTGTTTCATTCCAAATCACTGTTTTTTTCCTCCTTCAAACCCCAGTAAAAATGCCTTTTTATTAATTTCTACCGTTTTTGACGGAACAATTTTTTCAATAACTGTAAGCCATGCTTCTTTAGAGAAGTCCATATGTCTTGCTGCCACGCCTAAAACGATAATATTAAATACTTTTGAATTTCCAAGTTTTAATGCTTCTTCCATTGCATTTACTTTAAATACTTTATGTTCTTTTTCGAGATTTTCAATAATATTTTCCGGATAGTTTGCTGCACCAGTTACAACAGTAATTGGGTCAATACGATGCTCATTAACAACAATTGCACCATCCTTCTTTAAAAAATGTGCATAACGCTGCGCCTCTAACATTTCAAACGCAATTAATACATCTGCCTGTCCTTCTTCTACAATAGGTTCTGCTACTTTTTCACCATAACGTACAAATGTTACAACACTTCCTCCTCGCTGTGCCATACCATGTACTTCTGAAAGTTTCACATCATAACCCGCATCTACTGTAATACCACCTAATATTCGGCTAGTCAGAAGGGTTCCCTGTCCACCAACACCTACAATCATAATATTCTTTGTTTCCATATTTTTAAACCTCCACCTGCTCAATTGCATCAAATTTGCAAAGTCCTTTACAAAGTCCACAGCCGTTACACATCGTTTCATCAATAGAAATCGTTCCGTCTGCATTTTTTGTAATCGCCGGACAGCCCGGTTTCAGACACATTCCACATTTTTTACATTTATCGGAAATTGGTCTACAAGTCAGATTATTCTTCTGTTTCTTCAAAAGTACACATGGTGCTTTTGTAATAATAACAGAAACTTCCTCTCTTGCTGTTTCTTCTTTGATTACTTTTTCTAAAGTTACTGTATCAAATGCATTTACTTCCACAACATTTTTTATCCCCATTGCTTTACACATCTGATATATATTAATAGCAGCTACTTCTTCGCCCATTAATGTCTTTCCTGTTGCTGCATGGTCCTGATGACCTGTCATACCTGTTGTAGAGTTATCTAAAATCATAACTGTTCCTGTACCCTGATTGTATACCATATTCATCAGAGAATTAATACCTGTATGCATAAAGGTAGAATCACCGATTACTGCTACCCAATTTTTAATATAGTCTTTACCTTTTGCTTTTTCCATACCATGAAGTGTAGAAATACTTGCACCCATACAAATCGTAG
>CAYMHX010000221.1:0-4298 GCA_964390325.1 uncultured Roseburia sp.
ACATTTTGCTGTATTATTACCAGACTCGATAATATCCTGATAAATGGGTCCCTGACCTAAGAAGTCGATACCTTATAATTTTCTTGCTTCTTCTTCAAATACACGGATAAATTCACCGCCAATAATTTTACGTTTTTCTTCCGGGTCTGCAACACCTTCTAATTTTGTTAAGAAACGTTCTGTTGCATCCACATAAATTAAATTTGCATGAAGCTGATTTCTAAATACTTCTACTACGTTTTCAGATTCATCTTTACGCATCAAACCATGATTTACATGTACACATACCAACTGGTCACCGATTGCTTTTACTAAAAGTGCTGCTACTACGGAAGAATCTACTCCACCCGAAAGTGCAAGAAGTACTTTTTTATCTCCAACCTGTTTGCGAACTAATTCAATCTGGTCTTCTACAAAGTTTTTCATGTTCCAGTTTGCTTCTGCTTTACATACTTCAAAAATGAAATTTTTTACTTCTTCCTCAGATGGAAGTGTGTCATATTTCACATCGCATTTTGATGTCGGATAATCGATAGAAATGACTGGATATCCACAGGTATAGATTTCATTGGAAACTTCTACCGCTACTCCATCTACAATTCTATTTTCTCCACCATTTAAAATAATACCTTTTACATTATCTAATGCATTTAATTCTTCCACAGTAATATCATGTGGATGAATTTCGCTATATACGCCCAAGTCACGAATCTGACGTGCAAGAACGGTATTTTCTGTGCTTCCAAGGTCTAAAATTACAATCATATCCTGTTTCATCGTTGTGTCTCCCTTCATGTGTTTACAGCTTTTCTTTTATAAAAAGGTGAATAAGCTTTTGCATTAACTTCTGAAATTATATTCTTTCCTTATCAGACAATAAATTCTGATGATTATATAGATAATATGTAACGATTCAGAGCCAAGTCAATTTTCATAAAATGCAGACGTTTAGCTTGCTAAAAAGAATGCATTTTTGAAAATTTTTTTAGCGAGAAGCCAAACAACGAAACGAACTGTTCCAGTTCGCTTGAAACACCCAGTGTTTTGGAGTTTAGCTCTGAATAGTTACAATATTTTTTCAATATAGGTATTGTATTACAATTATTTTCTTTTCGCAATGATAAATCTTTACCAAATTATTATTTTTTCTTATAAATTTTTATAACCAAAATGGATTTATTCAATACCTTCATAATTATGCTTCAAAAATTCATTAAATATTACTTCATAACGGAATTTTAAGCTTCCTTTAGCAATATTCACTATCACACTCTCTTACCTTACCTTTAACTTATTCAGTTCCGAAGTGTATGCAATCACAATCAATTTCATATTTTTTTCCAATGGTTTTTCAGGGTCAATATTAATCTGAACATCTTCCCCCTGACTAATTGCAACTACATTTATAGAATATTTTCTTCTAAGATTCAGCTCTACTAAACTTTTTCCCTGCCATTCCTTTTTTATCTCTAATTCTACCATAGAAACATCATCTGACAAATCAATCAAATCCATAAAGCCAGAGCTTAAAATATTTCGTGCCAACCGGGTTCCCGACTCACTTTCCGGACAAACAACACGGTCTGCACCAACTTTGCTTAAAATCCTCTGATGCATTTCATCAGCACATTTTACAATCACCATTTTCACGCCTGCTTCTTTACAGAGCATCGTTGCCATCACACTTGCCTCCAAATTTGTAGCAATTGCAATAATGACTACATCAATATTTCCAACACCCAACTGTTCTAACACTTCCGGGTCCGTCACATCTGCACATTTACAATATGGAATTTCCATACTGGCATCATTTACAATTTCCTCATTCGTATCAATTGCTAACACTTCCGCTCCATTATTTACCAGCTCCTTTGCGACAGCCCTTCCATATCTTCCTAAACCAAATACTGCATATGTCTGATTGATACCCATATTTTTTTCCTCTTTTCCAAATTCATTTCTTCAAAAATATATAACTATTCCGTACTTCATAGTTACAATGCAAAAATCTATTAGAAATTGCTACGTAAACTACGTTGCAATGAGATTTTTGCATCCCTGAATCATTTTCTAACCCACACTGATTTTCTCCGTAGGATTTTTAATAATATTCTGTTTTTCTTTTCTTGAGTTAAACGCAATCGCCAAAGAAATCGGTCCAATTCTTCCCAAATACATTGTTGCAATAATAATCAGCTTTCCTGCCGTATTTAAAAAAGGGGTCAAATTCCTAGAAAGCCCCACCGTAGCGGTTGCACTGATAGTTTCAAATAAAATATCCAAAGCATCCGCCTCTATTACCACCGAAAGCAGAACTGTTGATGTAAACATAATCAAAAACGACATACTTACCACAGCCACGGATTTACTGACTGCCTGTTTTGAAATATTTCTATGAAAAAGCGTAACTTCATTTCTATTCTGTATCGTCGCAAAAGCCGACATAAAAAGAATGGCAATCGTTATCGTTTTCACACCGCCTGCTGTTCCCACCGGAGAACCCCCAATAAACATCAAAAACAAAGACACCATCGATGCTGCATTCCCCCAATTTTGCTGTGGTATTGTTGCAAACCCTGCTGTTCTTGTCGTCACAGATTGAAATAGAGAAGTCTGTATTTTCTGCCAAAGTGTAAAATCTCCAATTGTAAGCGGATTTTGATATTCAAAAAGAAAAATTAAAACCGCACCACCAAAAATTAAAATTATAGTCGTAGAAAGTGCAATTTTACTGTGCAGTGTCAAATGTTTCATACACTTCCATTTTTGTTTTTTTATATTTTTTAAAACACGAAGAATATCCCACCAAACAATATAACCAATACCCGATACAATAATCAATGCCATTGTTACAAAATTAACAATCGGATGATGTACATAATCGCACAAACTATTCTCTGATATAATATCAATTCCTGCATTGCAAAATGCAGAAATGGAATTAAACAGCGAAATCCATATCCCCCTTGCACCATATTCCGGCACAAATACCAACATATAAAATAAAGCACCAACACCTTCCACAATAAAAGTTCCAAAAATAACTTTTCTAACAAATTCCTTTAACCCTGATAAGGTATTTAAGTTAAATGCATCCTGTATCAGCATACTATGTCCAAGTCCCATTCTTTTTTGGAAACTTACAGCAAATGCTGATAAAATGGTAATCAGACCTAGGCCTCCAACCTGAATTAATAGTAAAATCACAATATGCCCAAATAAACTCCATGCGGAAACTGTCGGTAATGTCACAAGCCCAGTCACGCAGGCTGCCGTTGTCGCTGTAAATAACGCATCAATATAAGGTACAGCTTCTCCTGTTGCAGAACTAATCGGAAGTGCCAACAAAATACTTCCTATTAAAATAACAACTAAAAAACTTAACATAATTATCTGCGTTGTGGATAATTCAAAACGAACCTTTTTTTTCAAAGCCAAACCTCCATCTAAGCATAATCACTTAAAATCTCTGCCCACATTTTATCATATTTTCTATCTATAATACAGATTTATTTCATATACTAATACGTTTCATAAAATAAAACAATAAGCATACATCTTGTAAACTCCATTATTTTCTATTATGATAGTCTTATTAATTTTTCTAACAATTCAATCATTTCTATTTGTCATTGAGCAAAGCAAATAGAAGACAATCAATTGCTCAGAAACGGGGATATTTATGAAAAATACTGCAAATGATATTATGAAAATGATTCAGGAACAGGACATTAAAATGGTAGATTTTAAAATTGTAGACATCAATGGTCAGTTCCGACATGTAACAATTCCAGCATCACAATTCAACGAAAATACCATGACAAACGGTATTGGCTTCGATGCATCTAACTATGGTTATGCCGTAGTAGAAAAAAGTGATATGGTTTTTATTCCAGATTTAGACACCGCAAGTATTGACCCATATTGTGCAGTCAAAACTTTATCTATGACTGGTAATGCAATGATTATTGACTATCCAAACAATCGTCCATTAGACCAGTATCCAAGAAATATCGTATTAGCAGCAGAACAGTATATGAAAGACTGCGATGTAGCTGACACAATGTTAATTTTACCTGAATTTGAATTTCATATGTTTGATGATGTCACATGGTCTGTAAATCCAAATGCCATTGGCGTTTCTGTAGATGCTAAGCAGGCTTACTGGAACAGCGATAAACAGGGCTTAGGCTGTGTCGTTCCTCATCAGAAAAACTATCACATTGCAAAGCCATTTGATGTTACCTATGAATGTCGTTCTGAAATGTGTTTAGAATTAGAAAAAATGGGCATTCAGA
>CAYMHX010000222.1:0-4255 GCA_964390325.1 uncultured Roseburia sp.
ATATACCTTTTGGAGTTAAAAATGAATACAATTAATGAAGAATTTAATATACCTTATTACATATTTGAAGAAATAACAGAATATATAGAACTTACTGATAAAGGACATTGTAAATGTATGAAATGGGACAATATAAAATCACTATTAAATTTAGCAGTAGTAAATAAAAGATTAAGCAGAAAACAAGCAGATTATTTAAAAGAAAAATTTTGTAGAGAATAAAAATGTCAAAATATTACAGAAATATTACATTTCTAGAAATGGTGTAATATTTGTTGAAAATAATATTTTTTTAGTATATAGTAAAAAAGAGAATAATATAATAATTTTTTAGGAGGTTATTTAATGATAGGATATAATCCAGAAGAAAAGAAAGTTGAAGAAGCAATACAACAAGTTTATAGAGATTTTGCTTTAAAATATAGTGAGATTCAAAAATCAGAATTATCAGAGAGTGAAAAACAAGCTCAAATTAGTGAGTTAATTGAAAAAACAAGTAACACAGAACAAATATTAAGAAATACAAGAAGTCTTGCAGAGCTATCAGACGAAGATAAAGAAGTGTTAGGAATAAGAGAAGAAAGTGAAATAGTTGTAGATGAAAAGGTTGTTGATACTTTAGTTTCAATATATGCGCAAAGAGCCAAAACTCCTAATACTGGCAATAGAAATATTGGTATAACAAGGGCTTTAACTTTAAGTGAAAATGAAACATTAGAAGAAATAGATACAACAGCTTTTGAGGAAGAATTAAGACAATATTTTATAGAACATTATGCTGATTTATTAAGTGACGGATATAATAATTTTCTTTCTGAGATAACAGAAGTACCAGATGATATTGGTATTTTGCATAATAAATATGGGGATTTAACACAAATAGCAATGAAACATAATATAGAGCCTGAAAAATTTAGTTGTTTTGGGTATCAACTTACAGTACAAGATGGTTTAGTTGCAGAGGAAGATTCTACTTTAGGAAGAAGTAATGTATTTTATGCAACTCCAGAAGCAGTAAATCAAAGAATCTTTGATTTATATAGCAAAACTTTATTTCAAGAACAAAAAAGTAACGGAAAAGACTATTTTGCAAGTAAAGGTAGAGAATTAAAAAATACATATATTACTTATGCTGAAAAGAATGGATTTGAAATACAAGATAGAGATGTACTTGAAGAATTACCAGTTGATATGAAGAAAGTACAGGGCGTTGCAAGTTATATAAATAGAGTATTAAATGAAAATGGAACAATATCAAGTGATATGACAGAAAGATTTGCAGCTGAAATACAAAAAGACTATTCAAAAATAATGAATTTAACTTCTTTTAACTTTGGAGAACTGGAATCAGTAAAGGAAATAGCAGATGATAAATATGTATCACTATATTTAAGCATTAATGAAGATAGTATTTTAAAAACAGATGAATTTAGTCCAGACATTGCTTATGGAACACCAGAATATATAAGAGATGAATACAGAATAGTTATGGCAAGAATAAAGAATTTATCTGATACAGATGCTTTTGTTAGTGGATATTTTGAAGTAGAAAAAGCAAATAAACAAAAAGAAGCATTAAGAAGATATATTCGTGATAATGGGATTGAGGGAATTGATATTTCTATTCCAGAAGTAGAAATAGACCATAAAAAAACAGAAATGATTACAGATGCTATATTAAGTAAATATGGAGCAGACTATGAAAATAAAGAAGAAATGAGAGCTAGAATACTAAAAAAAGTTGAAGATAGATATCCAGAAATGTTTTATGAAAGACAAACAATAGGATTAAGCGATTTAGTTGGTGAAGAACTAAAAGACATGGGAAGAAGTTTTGTAACTGAAAGGTTATATATGCAAAATGACTTTGGATACATTGGCGATTATAGTGGATTTAATGGACAATGTATATATGCAACACCAGAAGCTATTGCACAACAAATAGAAGTATTAGATGAGAAAATAGCAACTAGAGATTTTTCTTTTGATGAAAAAAGAATCAGAGAACAATTAGTACAATATGCAAAAGATAATCAATTTAAAATACAAATACCAGACATAGAAAGTGTTGAAAATAGAAGAAAAAGTCAACAAGATAGATTTTCTTTTAGAGGTAATGGACTAGGATTCTTTGACAGAGATATGTTACCAGATGATCCAACTGCAAGAAAAAAAATAGAATTAGATGATTCAGTATTTGATGTTATTTATAAAATGTCTGAAGGATTACCAGGAGCAATAGTTGGAATAACAGAACTTATGAAATCAGATGAAGCTGGAGTTATGCTTTTACTAGGTTTAGATGATATGAATATAAGAGGCTCACAAGTTTGGGAAGCATATAAATATTTGTATAATGAAGATGGAAAGAAATTTGCAGATGCTGTTAGAAAAAGAGATAAAAAGATGGTAGATTTTATAAATGAAGAACTAGCATCAGTAGGTGGAGAAAAGGCAGTTACAGGTGGAGCTTCTTTTGATAGAACAAAAACTCCAGATAAATATAGATTTACAGAGAAAGAAGTAGAACAATTAAAACAACAAAGAGAAGAAAGAATTGCTAGAGAAAAAGAACAAAGAGAAAAAATGCTTGCTAATAGTCCTGCAAAGAAAAATAGAGGAGCAAAGAAAAGAGCTGAAAGAGAAGCAAAAAAACAAGCATATAGACAGAAACTAATTGCTATGGGCAAAAAAAGCTTAGGAGAATTAGATGAGGAATTAACAGAGTTACAAGAAAAAGAACAACAAGCTAAAGAATTGTGTGGACAATATGAACAACAATTACCAGACAAATCTCATCAAGAAATATAGGAGGTAAAAATGCTAGAAAAAATTAAAGAGTTTTTTAGAAATTTATTTAAAACAAATAATCAACAATATATAGAAGCTCCAAAAGAAGTAATAGAGCCTATAAGTAATAAACAAGAACAAAAAAGTTTTGATTTTAAAAATCAAATAGTCATAGCTAATGAAGAAGAAGAAAGAATTTTAAAATTGCAAAAAGATTTAAAAGCAGGATTGATTGAGGAAGAAGATTTATCAGAAGAAGATTTTGATTCACTAACAAAATTATATGAAAGTCAAATCGAAAAAACAAAACAATCAATACAGAGATATAAAAATAGAATTGTATCTATAAAATCTAAATTAGCACAGAATAACTAGATAAGTATTTAAAGGCAAGTTGTTTAAAACTTGCCTTTAAACAATTTTATCTTTCTAAATCCCATTCTTTTTCCATTTCTTCGTGTTTTATTTGCTTTTCAGGATCAAGAAAAGTATTAGTTTCTCTTTGAAAATCTCTAACTAAATTATCTTCTTCAGCAATATCAAATTTAACACAAATCCAATGTATGAATTTATCAATAGTTTCATAAAATTTATCAATTATTTTGTGTAATTTACTATTTTCTTTTTCTAATTTACGAACTTTATATTTGTATTCATACTCTAAATTATAAGATTTTTCTTGATATTCTTTTTCAAGTTCTCTTTTTCTATTATCATATTTCAAATCAAGAGTATCGTTTTTGTTTTGATATTCGTATTTTATTTCTTTTACAGTATTGTGTAATTCCTTGTTATCTGCAATGATTTTATCTCTTTCTTTTTGATATTTTACAGCTTCATCAACAACTTTAGCTTGTTTTGATAGTTCTTTATTTAAAGCAAGATTATCTTTATATAATTCTTTAATCAAATCATTTTGAGGTTTTATAATTTTTTCTAATATTTTTTCATCTCTTTTTATTGAAAATTTACTGATGTCATTTATATCTGGAACTTCTGGTAATTCAAGTTTCATTTCTTTTAAGATTTTCTTGGTATTTTCATAATTGGTAATCTTTTTATATTCTTCAACAGAATAATGTTTTCTTTCAGTATCTTCAACAAACATACCTCTTTCTAAATCAAAACCTTTTGATTTAACATGATTAAAATAGGCATCTTGTAATTTTCTATAACTATCTCGACCTTTCCAAAAATCTCTTGCACAAATTTTTTCAATTTCTTTTCCATCTTTATCTTTTGTATGAACAACAGGAACAAACATTAAATGTAAATGAGGAGCTCCTTCATCTAAATGAACAACTGCTGATATTATATTCTTTTCGCCTAGATTTTTATAATTACATATAAATTTATAACATTCATCAAAATATCTTTTTGTTTCTTTTTCTCCAATTTTATCAAAAAAGGCTTGGTCTGATGTAAACACCATTTGACACATTATTATACTATTGCTACGAAGATG
>CAYMHX010000223.1:0-4242 GCA_964390325.1 uncultured Roseburia sp.
CCCCCGGAGGGTCTATATATGAGGCGAAGTTTTTAATCGCCGAATATATAGAAATCTTTCTATCGCAAGTTTGTGAATACAAGGATTTGCAGACACAGATAGAATATGGGTTAAAATAAAAAAAGTGGGGAAGAATAGGAATAGGTGCAGTATGAAGGTGACGTTAGCAAAAAGTGCAGGATTTTGTTTTGGCGTAAAAAGAGCTGTGGAAACAGTTTATAATGAAATTAAGCAGGCACAAAAGCCGATTTATACATTCGGGCCAATTATTCACAATGAAGAAGTAGTAGCGGATTTAGAAAGAAAAGGTGTATTTGTAGTAAATTCAATAGAAGAATTGAAAAATAAGCCGATTGGAACAGTGATTATTCGTGCGCATGGCGTAGAGCAGAGTGTATATGAGGAAATCCGCAGTCTTTCTTTTGATATTGTCGATGCCACCTGTCCGTTTGTATTGAAAATACACAGATTGGTAGAAAAGTATAGCAAAGAAAACTATCATGTAGTCATTATTGGAAATGAAGTACATCCGGAAGTAGTTGGAATTAAGAGTTGGGCAGATAAGAATGCTGTAACCATTCTTTCGACACCGCAGGAAGCCGAAAATTTTGCTGTAATAGAGGGAAAAAAGGTCTGTATTGTTTCGCAAACGACATTTAATTACAATAAATTTCAAGAATTAGTTGAAATTATCAGTAAAAAAGGTTATGATATAATTGTTTTAAATACAATCTGTAATGCAACGGAAGAACGTCAGGCAGAGGCGCTTGAAATTGCAAAAGAGGTGGACGCCATGATTGTAATTGGGGGCAAGACCAGTTCGAATACACAGAAGTTATTTGAAATTTGCAAAAGAGAATGTGAAAATACTTACTATATACAAACAATTAAGGATTTGGATTTATCAGAATTACAATCCGTCGATAACGTAGGTATTACCGCAGGGGCATCTACCCCAAACAATATTATTGAGGAGGTTCAAAAGAATGTCAGAAATGAGCTTTGAACAAATGCTAGAAGAATCATTGAAAACAATAAGAAATGGGGAGGTAGTAGAAGGTACCGTTATCGATGTAAAACCGGATGAAATCGTTTTAAATATCGGCTACAAGTCTGATGGAATCATCACACGAAGCGAATACACAAACGAGCCAAACGTTGATTTAACAACCGTTGTATCGATTGGTGACACAATGGAAGTTAAAGTGTTAAAAGTTAATGACGGCGAAGGACAAGTTCTTCTTACCTACAAACGCCTTGCCGCAGAAAAAGGAAGCAAGAAATTAGAAGAAGCTTTTGAAAACAAAGAAGTATTAACAGCAAAAGTAGCACAGGTATTAGATGGTGGTTTATGTGTAGTAGTAGATGAAACAAGAGTTTTCATTCCTGCAAGCCTTGTATCAGACAGCTACGAAAAAGACCTTTCTAAGTACAAAGATGCTGAAATTGAATTTGTAATCAGCGAATTTAATCCAAAACGTCGCAGAATTATCGGTGACAGAAAACAGATATTAATTGCTAGAAAAGCAGAACAGCAGAAAGAATTGTTCTCTAAAATCAGTGTTGGTGATGTAATAGAAGGAACTGTGAAAAATGTAACAGATTTTGGCGCATTTATTGATTTAGGCGGAGCAGATGGATTACTTCACATTTCAGAAATGTCATGGGGACGTGTAGAAAGTCCTAAGAAGGTATTCAAAGTTGGTGATAACGTAAGAGTATTTATCAAAGAAATCAATGATACAAAGATTGCTTTAAGTATGAAATTCCCAGCAGAGAATCCATGGAATGGTGCAGCAGAGAAATTTGCAATTGGTAATGTGGTAAAAGGTGTTGTTGCAAGAATGACAGATTTTGGTGCATTTGTAGAGCTTGCACCAGGTGTAGATGCATTACTTCATGTTTCTCAGATTTCCAAAGAACATGTAGAAAAACCTGCTGATGTATTAAAGGTTGGTCAGGAAGTAGAAGCAAAAGTTGTTGATTTCAACGAAGCTGATAAAAAAATCAGTCTTTCTATGAAAGCTTTATTTGCAGAAGAAGCAGAAGAAGCAGAAGAAGCAGAAGTAGAAGCGGTAGAAGAATAAATATTACTGTTTATACAGCAGCCAGACACTTGCTGTCAGACTGCGTAAGAATGTGATGCAGGAATAAATAAAGTAATGATAATATGTACAGCCTGACAAATACTGTCAGGCTGTCTTACAATGAAAAAAATTTGGGAATTGTAATTATGAAGGTACTGAATAATTAATACATAAAAGAAAGGAAAGCAATATGTTAGATAATTATGAACAGTTTAAAAAAGATGTCTATGCATTGACAAAGATTGATTTAAACTGCTATAAAGAAAAACAGATGCGAAGACGTATTGATACATTAATCAATAAGAATAAAATTGATACTTATTCCAATTATGTTGCATTGATTAAAAAAGATAAAGAAAAGTTTGAACAGTTTGTAAACTTTCTTACCATTAATGTTTCTGAATTTTATCGTAATCCTGAACAATGGAAAATTTTAGAAAACGAAGTATTTCCAAAACTGATAAATAAATTTGGAAAGAATATAAAAATTTGGAGCGCTGCTTGCTCTACTGGTGACGAACCGTATTCTCTTGTAATGGCATTATCAAGAATTTTGCCGTTAGCGAATATTAAGGTAATTGCAACAGATATAGATAAGCAGGTATTAGAGCAGGCAAGAATGGGCTTATATAATGATAAGAGTATTGCGGCGGTACCTTCAGATTTGAAAGCAAAATATTTTACAAAAGTAGGAAGCTCTTATAAGATTTCTGATGATATTAAAAAACGTGTAGAATTTAAAGAACATAATCTTTTAAAAGACCCATATCCAAATAACTGCCATTTGATTGTCTGCCGTAATGTAGTTATTTATTTTACAGAAGAAGCAAAAGATGAAATTTATAAAAAATTTAATAAAGCTCTTGTAAAGGGAGGTTCCTTATTTATCGGAAGTACGGAACAGATTATGAATTATAAGGAAATTGGTTTTACGAGAAATAAATCGTTCTTCTTTGAAAAAGAATAGAGAGACATCTAAATAAAAACAGGTCTGTATCGTTTTTAAGATTGAACTGACCCCGAAAGTTAGACTAAAATTTAACAATCGGAGGTCAGTTTTTCTATTTAAAGTCGCAAAACACTTGCTGTTTTGAACAAAAGAAAATAATTCAGGTGTGCATACTGCCAAAGGCAGCTTAAAATCTCATTGCAGCACAATTATACATAATTGTGCAAGTAATTTTTAATAGATTTTTGTACCAACGTAGTTGGTTGGAACTATGAAGGTACGGAATAGTTCCATAATTTTTAATGTGTAGAGATTAGTATCAAAATATGATAGATATATTTATACAAAATTTCATCTGTAAGAATAAATTCATCCGATAATTCAAAATAAGAAATGTTATCTTTTCGTACTTTATGAAAGGCAGGGGTGACAATTTGTTCATATTGTGGTAGGAAAAGGGATGTTTTTTTGAGATAGCAGGTTTCGGCTGTTGCTTTTTTACGATAAGCTTTGTCTACACTGGAAGCAATATCTTTATGGATAGCGGTATCTTCTTCTGGAAGATAATAGTAATCTTTGTAATTTTCAAAAAAATATTTTAATGTTCCTTCGTATAATTTTACGGAAAGTTTTGCAGATGTTTTATTACAGATTAAGTAAAAGTCGTTGTAATGGTAAGAGGTTTGTTTTGTAATGGGAAATTCATGTTTGAGAGAAAAAAACAGTTCTTTTTGAGAATTTCCTTCAAAGTCTATGTAAACATTGCTTTCTATTTTATCCACAGTAAATTTTTCATTGAAAATATTCATTTGCTTTTGCATAAGTCCCCTTTTTCATTTGATAAGTATTCAGAGCCAAAGAAATTTTCAAAAAAGTATATATTTCGTTACATTTCTTTTTATGAAAATTACTTTTGGAAGTATTGTTAAAAATTGTATAATGTTACAAGAATAAAATCAGTTTAGCACAGATATATGGTCAAAAAAATAAAATTTTTCTAAAAACTTGTTAAAAACTTGTCAAAACGTTCTAAAAAAAATACAAAAAAAGGATGTATCTTTGAAAAATGTATGATATAATAGTTGCGACAGTATTTTGTCGAGTCGTGTACAGAATACAATAAATACTAAATAAGAGAAAGTGGGGCACAAAATGGGTTTAGGAACATTTAAAGGTGGCGTCCATCCTTATGAAGGAAAGGAATTG
>CAYMHX010000224.1:0-4235 GCA_964390325.1 uncultured Roseburia sp.
TCGTCGCTGCAAGAGACTGCATTGTCTGGCTTGCCACCTGTCCGATACTTTCACCTGTAATCAAGCCTAAACATTTATTTTCCTTTGCAAAATGTTCGGCAAGTTTCATCATATAACGGCGCATAATAATCGTCAGTTCCTCGTGTGGACACTGTTCATAAATATATAACTGAATATCTGTAAAGTTTACCACATGTAAGTTGATTGGACCTGAATATTTTGCCACAATTTTTGCCAAATCAACAACCTTTTGTTTCGCACGTTCAGAAGTATATGGTGGTGCATGGAAATAAGTTGCGTCCAATGCAACTCCTCGTTTTGCAATCATCCATCCTGCAACCGGACTGTCAATTCCTCCTGAAAGCAATAACATTGCCTTTCCATTCGTTCCAACAGGCATACCGCCCGGTCCTGGAATTACGGTAGAATAAAGATTGATTTTATTACGAATTTCAATGGTAAGTAATACCTCCGGTTTATGAACATCTACTCTCGTCTGTGGATATGCTTCTAAAATTTTCTCTCCCATTGCTGCATTGATTTCCATAGATTCCATTGGATAATTTTTTCTTGCACGACGAGCATTTACTTTAAAAGTAAAGTTTTTATTTGGATATACTCTGTCAATATAAGCTATCACTTCTTCAACCAGCTTGTCAAATCCTTCGTCCTCCAATAAGACAACAGGACAGATACCAACAATACCAAATACCTTTTGTAATGCATCTACGGTTTCGTCAAAATCATAATCTCCATTCGTATCTACATAAATTCTTCCCTGTTCTTTCCGAACCTTAAATTCCCCATCTACTTTTTTCAATGCACCGTTCATCTGGCTTACTAATGCATCTTCAAATAAATATCTATTTTTTCCTTTAATTGCAATTTCTGCATATTTAATCAAAAATGACTTGTACATAATTTCCTCTACTTTCTTGTATACTTTTGTAATTTTGGAATTACTTCCTGCATTACAGATAATGCATAATCAATTTCTTCTTCTGTGGTATGACTGCAAAAACTAAAACGAATGGTTGAATCCAATAAATTTTTCTTTAATCCAATTGCTGTCAATGTGGCACTTACCGACGGTTTATTGGAAGCACAGGCACTTCCTGCTGATACATAAATCCCTCTGTCTTCTAATGTATGAAGCATAACCTCACTTCGTACACCTTCTATGCTGACACTGACAATGTGTGGCGCAGAGTCCCTTCCTGTTTTTCCATTTATCGTTACACCGTCCATACCTTCTAATCCCGAAATAAAACGTTCTTTTAATGTATATAAATGGTCCATTTTTTGTTCAAAATCTTCATAACTTTCTACTGCTGCCTCTGCTAATGCTGCCACGCCAGGTACATTTTCCGTTCCTGAACGCATTCCTTTCTGCTGACCACCACCATAAATCAATGGTTTTACCTTGACCTTATCACGAATAAATAAAAATCCGGTACCTTTTGGTGCATGAATTTTATGACCACTGACAGAAAGTAAGTCAATCCCCATTTTTTTCGGATAAATACGGTACTTTCCATAAGCCTGAATTGCATCTACATGTACTAAGGTCTTTGGATTTTTCGCCTTTATCACTTTTACGGCATCTTCAATCGGTTCTACTGCACCGATTTCATTATTTACCATCATAAGAGACACTAAAATGGTCTGCTCTGTGACAGCTTCCCTTAATTCCTCTAGTGAAATCAATCCATCTTTATCTACCTTTAAATACGTTACCGAAAAACCAAGTTCTTCTAAATATCCCATAACGGCAGATACCGAAGCATGTTCAATACTACTTGTAATGATGTGATTTCCCGCTCTCTTATTTGCTAATGCCGTACCCATTAATGCCATATTATTGGATTCTGTACCGCCAGAAGTAAAAACGATTTCTTTTTCTTCTATTTTTAATGTTTTTGCAATTTTTTTCTTTGCTTCTTTTATATAATTTTCTGCCTCTACACCCTTCATATGCATGGAAGAAGGATTTCCAAAATCCTCCGTTAAAAGCTTCACCATCATATCTGTTGCACGTTTACTGCACTGTGTAGTTGCCGAATTATCCAAATATGCCTGCATTCTTCCTCCTTAAAAACTCTACCTAAAATCCCTCTTAACTATTTTGTTTCACACACGAAGTGCTTTTATTTTATTGTAACTATTCAGTACCCTTATAGTTACACTTAATCTTCTAATTGATAAATCAACATTGACAGCATCGCAAGTCCTGCTGTTTCGGTTCTCAAAATACGGTTTCCCAATGAAAGCAACTGCCCTTCTCCCTGAACCAATTCAATTTCAGAGTTATCAAATCCACCCTCCGGACCAATGAAAATACCAATAGATTGTCCCTTTTTAATTTGAATTAAGGCATCTCTTGTCGCCTGCATTCCTCTTTCATTTTCATAAGGAACAAAAAGTAAATCCAGTTCTTTTGCCTTCTCAACGGCAAGTTTATAAGACATCGGCATTTGTACAGTTGGAATGAAACTGCGTTTTGACTGTTTTGCCGCACTTTTTGCAATTTCCTGCCATCGTGCAATCTTAGAAACTGCTTTTTTCTCCTCTAATTTCGCTACACAATTTTTCATAGCAACAGGGATAATCTCATACACACCAAGTTCGACTGCCTTTTGAATAATCCATTCCATTTTATCACTCTTTGGCAGACCTTGAAACAAATAGATTTTATTCGGAAGCTCAGTAGTTTCGTCTAATTCTTCTAAAATATCAGCCAATACATACTCCTCTGTAAGTTCAGAAACTGCACAATAAAAATTTCTTCCCGTATCACTGCTGATACGGATTTTCTCTCCACATTTCATTCGCAGCACATTCTTAATATGATTGACATCACTGCCTTCAATTCTAATCTCTTTTTCTGAAATTTGTGCTTCTTCTACAAAAAACTGATACATTTTTCCTCTCATTCCGAAGCGCTTTAGAACACGAGCAAAATGTCAGATTTTGCTCTGCGATACAATTTTTATAGCTTCTGTGCTGTAATATTTACCCATTCGCCCTGATGATTGATTTCAATGACCTTCAATCCTGTTTTTTCAATGGCTTCTTTTACCTCATTTTCCTTAAAATCAATAATTCCTGATGTAATAAAATAACCACCCTGTTTTAGACGTGCCGGAATAACAGGTGCCATTGGAATGATAACATCTGCTAAAATATTTGCCACAACAATCTCATATTCCTCTGTTCCAACCATTTCCTGTAACTTCACATCATCAATCAAATTTCCGATATAGAATTTACTAAAATCCTCTGATAAATGATTTACTTCCATATTTTCTCTTGAGGAGGTAATACAGTCTGCATCCAAATCCGTACCAATAACTTCTCTTGCCCCAAGCTTTAATGCTACAATTGATAAAATACCACTGCCACAGCCTACATCTAATACCTTTGGTGCAATCAAATCACCTCCAATATATTTCTGAAGCTGTTTAATACAAAGTTGGGTGGTTTCATGCTTTCCTGTGCCAAAAGATACTCCCGGGTCGATTTCAATTAAAATTTTATCCTTATCTTCTACCTTTAATTCTTCCCAAGTCGGCTTAATTAAAATATTATCAATGGAAAAAGATTTAAAAAATTCTTTCCAATTATTAATCCAGTCCAAATCTTCCGTCTGGTCTGAAGTAATTGTTCCACTTCCGACATCTACGATTTTTCTCAGTTCTTCCAATGCCATTTTTACTTCTTTTAAAAGTTCCGTATCATCACTTCCATCATCTTCTACATAAAAGCTCACAAAACTTACTCCATCATCCTCTGGAAGCTCCGGTAAAAAATCAATAAACATATCTGCCTGGTCTTCTTTGGTCAAGGGAACTTTGTCTTCAATTTCCACTCCTTCAATCCCTAACTCCATCAGCATATCACTCATATAATCTTCTGCTGCTGTCGTTGTTTCAATTGTATATTTATTCCATCTCATAAGTCTTCCTCCATCTGTAACTATAAACTGTTACGTTACACTATATTATCACAACTAACGATTACTTTGCAAGATTGCCTTTTCTCGGATAATTTTTTGCAAAATTTCATATACTAATGCCGTATCAATCGGCTTTTCTAAATGCCCGTTCATGCCTGCATGAAATGCCTCGGTGACGTCTTCTGTAAACGCATTGGCTGTCATCGCATAAATTGGTATCGTCTTTGCTTCTTCATGTTCACTGGCACGAATTGTTTTTGCCGCCTCATATCCGTTCATT
>CAYMHX010000225.1:0-4230 GCA_964390325.1 uncultured Roseburia sp.
CTATATATGAGGCGAAGTTTTTAATCGCCGAATATATAGAAGATATACACGGTTTTCAAATCTTGTTCTGAATAATTACCCCAAAATTTTTATACACGAAAGGGAAACTCATATGGCAAAGAAAAAAGGCTCACAATCCGTTGAAACAGTTGCTGGAAGAAAGATTGTTATTTCTTCTGCGATAGGTAAAACAAATGTAGATGAATTAAAGTGGTTAACAGATACCGTATTAGCAAGTGCTGCTGCTTGGAAAAATACTGGCTGGGCTTATATTGCAGACTGTTCTAAAATGGACCCTGTATCTCCTGCTGAAAGCGGTGAATTGGTTACTATGACAAAGAAATTTGTTGCAGCAGGCTGTAAGGCTTTTGCTTTTGCAGAGGGCAAGTCTATCATGTTAAAAGTACAGGCAAAGAAAAATACAGAACGTTCTAACACTGGTATTGCGGAAGGACATTTTGCAACTACTGCCGAAGCATTAGAATGGTTGAAAAAAACTGTAAATATTTAATCGATTATAAATGAAGGTACTGAATAATTACAATTAATTTTCAATTTATAACAACACTAAAAACTCATGAGCAACAGCCTATGAGTTTTTTTCTATTAAAAATACCTTGTTTCATTAATATATAAAAATTTATCATGTTCTTAATAAAAACAAACAACTATCATTTACTTGCCATTTTTCTCAATCATAGGTAAGATAAAACAACATAGGGAGGTGATATTTATGATTTATATAACAGGTGATTGTCATCAGGATTTCAGACGCTTTAATAAAGAAAATTTTCCTGAACAAAGACAACTGACGAAAGAAGATTTTGTGATTATCTGCGGTGATTTTGGCGGTGTATGGGATGTTGGCCGGGAAAGTAAGTCAGAAAAATGGTGGATGGATTGGTTAGAAAATCTGCCATTTACTACTTTATTCATAGACGGAAATCACGAAAATTTTGACCGTTTAAACGAATATCCAACAGAGGTTTGGAACGGTGGTTTGGTGCATAAAATCCGACCTTCCGTCATTCATCTGATGCGTGGACAAATTTTTACTATTCAAGGAAAGACTTTTTTTACCTTTGGCGGTGCTAAAAGCCATGATATCAGTGGTGGTATCTTAGATACCGAGGATAAGAATTTTAAAGAGAAAAAACGAAAGCTGGATAAAGGTACAAAACCTTACCGTATTAATCATCTAAGCTGGTGGAAAGAAGAAATTGCTTCAAAAGAAGAAATGGAAGAAGGGCGTAAAAATCTTCGTGAACATGACTATACCGTAGATTTTATCGTTACACACTGCTGTTCTACCAGTACGCAAATTACATTGGGTGGACAGGGGCTTTACGAACAGGATTCTCATACCGATTACTTGGAATTTATTAAAAATTATGCAAATTATAAAAAATGGTTTTTTGGTCATTACCATGACAATCAAAATGTAAATGACAAAGAAATTCTTTTATATGAACAGGTAATTCGGATTTTATAATTCTTTTAAAAATCAGCCACCAGACAGCGATTTCTCGCAGCGGAATTTGTCTGGTGGCTAATTTTCATTTTACTAAGACTTATCTATTTACTCCGTCTTTTGCATCTTTTGCCCATGTAAAAGTTGCTGCACCGATAACAAGACCTGCACATAAAAGAACAACTGCCATAACTTTTTCTCTTTTTCTCTACATAATTGCATACGACAAATAAACCTATACGTTTCGCATAGGCAGTAACAATATAAGCAGAAAAAGTTATTATTTTTTCCCGTCCTTTTGCTGAATATAGTGGACAATTGTTGCTCGACTGCTTACCAGCCTATGGCTGGCAAAATCGGTCGCTTTTCCAAAGTAAGATGCGCAGTATAACATGAGTATGACTGCGTATAGAATAGCAACACTTCGGATAAAACGCCTGATGACACTTTTTCCTGTGCTGCTTAGATAAGTCTCGTCGTTTACTTTGAGCATACTTATCGTACAAATACGCTCTACCTTTGTCTGTTCTGTATTCTCACGAAGCACTTTCACTTCTTCTGCTACAGATTCTTGGGTACACGAAAAAAAGGGATTTGCAGGAGGAAGCTCCACACACATCCCTGTCAAAAACAATATTACTGTTATAATACAGCATAAGATTTGTTGTTTGACGTTTACTCTCATAATCGTACCTCTTTTATATCTTACCTTTAGTTTAACAAGTTCCTGTCATTTTCGCAAGTCAGTATTTCATAATTCTCTATTTTCCTACAACTTTTACAAATTTACACTATTTTATTTCCTTATTTTGTGATATTATGTTTAGTAGCACATTTAGGAGGCATAATTTATGGGAATAAGAATATCTGAAATCAAAGTGAATACCAGAATTGTTTTTCATATCCATAATGGAGACAGTCAAATGGATTTAGGTGCGTTTCTCAAAAAACACTTAGAAAATGAGCTTGCCTTAATTACACTTGATTACACAGGTACGCAATGCTTATCTTTCGACAAGTTTAAAGTAGATTTGGAATGTTCTCAGGAAGACGGCATTCCTATTATATGGCAAAATGTAAGAATTATTAATTATAAAAATGCTTATATTTTACAAGCACTAACTGATGGTACGCGTAATAACCGCCGCAGTTCTTTTCGTGTACCTGTCCTAAAAAAAGCATGGTTTTCGATGGAAGACAGGGATTCTCAATATGTACTTGTGAAAGATATCAGTATTTCCGGTTTTGGTATTACTGATAAAAAACGGGAATTAAATTTAAAAGAAGGCGACCAATTAAATATCATGTTTGAAGATATGAATTTCCGTTTAGACTTAGACGGTCGTGTTACTCGTATTGAAGAACGAGATGATGCAATTACTTATGGTATGGTTATTACCAATCTCTGCCCAAGTTTATCGGGTTATATTAATATGAAACAGCGACTTAAAAAACGATAATACAAAAATAGCTTCATTTAAAATAATAGGTCTGTTTACAATTGATAAAGCCATTATTTTAAGTGAAGCTATTTTTGTATTATTTTGAACCAGTCACGAAATATTTTGACCTATTCTGAATAATTACTTTAAATTACTTATTTTTTATCAAAAAACGATATACTCTGCGATTAAAATCCTTTGCCTCAGAATATAATCCATGTCCGTATTGCTCATACATAAAAAGTTTTGCATTTTTTATTTTTTGTGCAATTTCTTTTGAAGCATCGCCGCCTACTGTACAGTCTTTTTCTCCACCAATGACAAGTGTCGGTGTTTTAATTTTTTCCAATTCCTCATAGGCATCATGCTCGATACAGGACTTTGCCATAATTAAAAAACGCTTTTTATTTTTCGGTGCAGGATATAATTTTAAAATAGGCAGTATGTAATGATATTTCTTAATATACTCCTCTGTATACATCCGAATTGTCACATCTTTCATAACTTCACCATAACGATTTTCTCTTGCGAGCTTTATCCATCCCCTTACAGCACTTTGTATACAGTCATTTTGTCTGCCGATTGTAACCACTAAAAGAAGTTTTTCTACCAATTCAGGATAATCGATTGCCATGTACTCTGCTATCATTCCACCCTGTGATACTCCGATAAAGCTGGCTTTTTTGATTCCTAACTGTTCCATGGCTATTTTTTGGTCGCGTGCCATATCTCTGGTCGTATAGCCTTTTTCCAATTCATTTTTTCGACTAAAAACATATACTTTAAAATCTTTGGCAAACAAACGATACATCATAGCAAACGGCAGTGCTTTTCCCTTTACTGTCATTAAGCCGTCACCAAGACCAGGAATCATGATTAAATTTCGCTTTCCGTAACCGAATGAGATGTAATGCATATCCGTATTGCCAATTTTTAGTGTTCCATTTTTTGCATTATAAAGCATTTCTCCCTCGTTTCTACACTCTTTTTGTGTTTAAGTTTGTGAAGGTAGTGTAGATACAATCTTCACCTTTTTTTCTCTTTTGCATATCTATACTATAACAAATTTAAACTGAGGATTCTATGAAAAATTGTTCTAACCTTTACTTTCTTTCTACTTTAGCCTGTAAAATAGCAGCATGTTTTACCGCAGAGGAACTTGCCATACTCTCTGCCGACCTTGTGGTTCTTGGAGATATGCTTGCTAATATGATTGCAAGGGAAAGTTTATGTAATACAGAATAGGCAGACTGCCTATTCTATCTATATATTCGGCGATTAAAAACTTCGCCTCATATATAGACCCTCCGGGGGATG
>CAYMHX010000226.1:0-4219 GCA_964390325.1 uncultured Roseburia sp.
GTATATTTCAAAACTAGATTTGAAGAATTATGTTTAAAAAAGAATATAACTCTTGAAAATACCGAGAAATTTTTAGGACTTTCACAACAAACTTTCAACGACATTCGTTATAATCGAATGCCCACATTATCAGAACTCTTAAAAATTTCTTATGCATTCAATGTACCAATAGATTATTTGATAGGAAGAACAGATTCTTTATTTATATCATTAACTAATGATGAACAAAAGTTATTAAACAATTATAGACAATTAGGCGAACATTATCGTAACAAAGTAAATACTGAAGCTTCTGAGCAATTATTACAGCAGGAACGAGATGCTTATATGCGTTTATCCGTTGCAGCGGATGAACCGTTACCGTTAAGAAAGACAGGAACAGACTCGGGAAAATAGTATCCTTCGAGTGGTACCGAAGGAAATAAAAGAACAAAAGAATAGATAGTAAAAGGAATCATTAAATGAATTATAAATATGGAATTAAATGTATTGACTTACAAGAACGATATCCAAACTTTATAGAAGATTACAAAAACAACAAAATAATATGGAAAACAGCCAGTGAATATATCACTGGCTGCATAAGAACTTTTTTAATCTGCTTTGTGAAATTAAAATTTACGACTCTTGACTGTCAAGTGTGTTCTTATCCACACAACACGTCAGCCGATTATATCGTATTATGTAAAACAAATGAATTGTCTTTTTTGCTTTCCATCTTAAAAGATAATAACTTTTACCCTAATAATGCTAAACGAATTGAAATGATGAAAGAAGGCTTGCTTTTCCTTGATTGCAATCTAAATGAACTTAATTCTCAAAATGAAGTATTGACATATAATCAAGTTCCAAGCGAATAGTGCCATTCTTATACTGAAAGACCACAAAATCTTGTATCCAAGGAAAATACTTTCGGATAATATCTGCCATATCATTCAACATATTATCCGCCTGCTCTTGAGATAACATATACCTCATGTCATTCATTTCTGGGTTTCGAGCATTATATTGATAATTTAAGTAGCCGCCTATGCGATTATCATTAAATTCCATTGTAGTACCCGGTATTGCTTTCATACATTATCACGCTCCTGATATTTTTTTATATCTTAAAACATATCTATCTATTTTTCAATAAAAAATAGGCAGAAGCTACAAAATATTTACTACCTTTTTCAACTTTGCCGAAAAAGGATTTAGGATACAGAAAAAGAAAAAATAAACACTACATTTCAAGCAATGCCAAAAAATATCATTGTAATACTTCAAAATTTCATTTGTAAACTCAAAGGAGAAAACTATGGGACTATTTGATTTTTTAACAAAATCTTCATCTTTTTCACAAAAAAAGACTGAAACACCAAATATACAAACACCCTTTTCACAAAAGAAAACCCTTTCCATAGGTGAAATAGAATTTTTAGAATATCTTTCTAACCATGATACAGATATAACTACTTTCAGCAAACATTTTTCATATCAATATAATTTAAACTATAAGAATACTGTTAATCTCTTGCTCAAAAATGATTATATAAATGTAGGTTCTGCGAAAGAATCATTAGTAGTCAATAAAGTACAAGACCTAAAAGCCTTTTTAAAATCAAAAGAATTATCTGTATCAGGAAAAAAAGATGATTTAATCCAAAGAATTTTAGAACAAACAACCGATTATGACACCTATTTCCCAAAACGAATTTTTGTCTTAACTGAAAAAGGAGAAGATGTCATCCAAAAATATAAAACTGCTGTCATTAATGATTTAAAAAAGAAAGTTTCCGATTCCATGTTTTATATAAGAAAAGAACAATTTGAACCTTTAGTTCCTATGTTTAAATCAGAAGGGAATAAAAACAATCCTATTTCTTTAGGTTATGATAAAGATAGCATTATTAACGATGCTACTGCAATTAATGAATATCGAAAAATGGGACATGATAGCGATAGAGAACTTATCATTTGCATTGCCTCAGTTTTATGCCATTATAACAACAGCAATGGCAGACTTTTTGAAGAACTGGGTTGTCATAATGTTTCTAAATCTGAAATCTCTATTGCTTGTAATTCTATTCGTAGTCTAAGAACTATAGCAGAATGGAAAAAATCAGATATTAAAAAATATGAAATTTTTACCTGCCATGATGAAAGAGTCTGTAAAAAATGTAAAAAGCATGAAGGAAAAAAATATTTAGTAAGCAAAGCAGTTCTTGGAAAAAACATTCCACCATTTTGTGAAGAATGTAGATGTGTGATGATTTCAATATTTAAATAAAAAAGTTTTTATACCAGCCTACAATACACTCTCAAATATAGAAAAGAAGTGGTATTGTAAGAAAAATTATTGAGAAAGAAATAACATATAGAAAGGAAGTGTATCTTATGCCAGCATTACAGCCACAAGTAGATTTACTCACTCTTGAAGAATATGAATCTTTACCAGAAACACAAAGAGTAGAAGTTTTTGATGGTATTGCCTATGACATGGCAAGCCCATCACAAATACATCAGGCTCTTTCCATGCAGCTTTCCACCATTATAAATACCTATGTTCTTCAGAAAAAAGGCTCTTGCAGTGTATTCAATGCCCCATTTGATGTAAAACTGGCCGATAATCCTTTAATTATGGTTCAGCCTGATATAATGATTATCTGCGATAAGAATAAACTAGACGGAAAAAGATGTAATGGAGCTCCAGATTTCATCATCGAAATTGTTTCCCCTGGAAATCCAATGGATGATTATGTGCGCAAACTCTACTATTACAAGAATTATGGAGTGCGTGAATACTGGATTGTTGACCCAAAAAGGAAAATTATTACTGTAAATTACTTTGAAGGTAATATAGTAAGTGTTCAATATCCTTTCGATTCCATTATTAAAGTAAATATCTATGAAGATTTACTGATTAACTTCGCTGAAATTTCGGAATTGTTAAATATATAAATTTTTATTGACTAAAAATGGAGATTTCTTTATGCCTGCCTATAAATACACTCTCAAAGACGGAAAAACAACCAAATGGTATGCTAATTTTTACTATACGGACTGGACCGGCGAGAAGAAACATATTTGCAAAAGAGGATTTAAAACCCAAAGAGAAGCTAAAGAATATGAACGTCAATTTCTTGACCAACAAAAAAATAGCAGCGACATTCTTTTTATTAGTCTTGTTGAAGTTTATCTCGAAGACCTGGAACACCGATTAAAACCCACTACTATGGAGAATAAAAAATATATCATTTCAAGTAAAATTATTCCCTATTTCTCCAAATTAAAAATATGTGATATTGACACTATAAAAATCAGAAAATGGCAAAACGAATTATTGTCTTATAGAGATACTAATGGAAAACCATTTTCAAAAACCTATCTCAAAATAATAAACAATCAACTATCTGCTATATTAAACTATGCAGTAAAACACTATGGTCTTGCATCTAACCCATGCAGAGTTGCTGGTAGCATTGGTAAAAACAAAGCAGAAGAAATGAAGATATGGACTCAAGCACAGTATGAACAATTTGCCAATCAGCTTGATAAATCTGCTTTCAAAATTGCTTTTGATATTTTGTTTTATACTGGTATTCGTTCTGGAGAACTGCTGGCACTTACTCCAGCAGATATACTGCCCGATAAAAAATTAGACATCAATAAAATTTATGCCAAAGTAAAAGGCGAAGAATTGTTTTTGATACCAAAAACACCAAAGAGCAAACGAATAATTGCTATTCCAGATTTTTTATATGAAGATATTCAAAAATATATATCAAACCTTTACGAAATAGAGCCAACGCACCGTATCTTCTATTTTACAAGACATGCTCTTGAAATGGAGATAAAACGAACATCGAAAAAAGCAGGACTTGAACCTATCAGAGTTCACGATTTGCGTCACAGCCATGTCAGTATGCTTATAGATATGGGATTTGATATTTTGGAAATTTCCCAAAGGTTAGGACATGAATCAGCAAAAACTACCTTAGATACATATTCCCATTTATATCCAGATAAAGACACGAAACTGGCCGATGCTTTGAACCAATTAAGAAGACCAAATTAAGTAGAAAAAGTACGACTTTATTTTCTCAACATCATATTAACATCACAGACAAAATAAAAGGACCGAAAACCTTGATTTTACAAGGCTTTCGGTCAAAATTTTGTTTATTTACCAACGATTGCAACTGTTTCTCTTGCGATTGCAAGTTCTTCGTTTGTT
>CAYMHX010000227.1:0-4207 GCA_964390325.1 uncultured Roseburia sp.
ATAACGTTTGATTGCATATTTGCCCTCGGTATAATAATCCAACGGTACAATCTGCTCATACAATACCGTATGATGAGCATCCAGTAATTCATTCACATGATAATGCCCGCAAAACCAATGCTCATAGTTTAATTTTCCTTCTAGTTCTTCCAAATAAGCAGTTAGAATATCATGACCATAAGAAAGTCTGCCGCCATAACGTGTCAAAGTCGTTTTACAAAGCAAATCTTGTGAAATATTTGACAAACAATGTGTAATAACATAATCTACTTTAAAATCCACTTTTTCCAGATTTTTACGCCCTTCTTCCATTTCTTCTTCACTCGGCAGTTCCTGTGCCCACCAACTTACATGATTGATACGATAGGGAAGTCCTGTTTCTTCGATTTCAGCCTGTCTTTCCCGATAATTTGGGTCATCTCTTTCCAAAATTCCACCTTGAATATCATGACTGGAAGCACCACCGAATGTAAAAAATTTCTTGCCCTCCAGTTCAAAAACCTGTCCACGCTCCAGTAAAATCACTTTATCTTTTACAATATGTCGTACTTTTCCACCATTCCAGGTCGTAATCGGATAAGAACTTAACATGTCATAATTCTCGTGGTTCCCTGTCACAAATAATGTAGTAAACGGTAATTTACGAAAAAAATCACACCAATATGCTGTTATTTCTAATTCCCTTTCACTCCAAATCAAACCAAAATCACCACAGATAATGAGATAATCGTTTTTTGTGAGTTGGAATGGAAGACATTCTCTCTTTTTCGAGAAGAAACGTTCGTAATCGCCGTGAGTGTCGCCTGTTATGTATATCATAGTGTTGGACCTCCTTTGTGAAGAGTTTAACATATTTTTGATATAAATGCATCAAATTGGAAGTTGAATAAGATATTTCTATTTACAACTTTTTTGAAAAACTATTTTATATTCAGATTTTTAAAACAAAATAACAACTATATTTTATTGAAAATATAATAATTGTTTCTTAAGTGTTTTTTACATTTAAACCTTTATTAATGAAAAGTTGGTAAACGCACTATGGTGCGTTTACGCAACACTTAACTTATAAGATATTTACTTTTCTAATGCAATTGAGCAAATTTAAACTATTACACAAGAATCATTCTGTTTGCTCTACGAAAACAGTTTTCCAAAAATGTCCGCATTGCAAAGAAAAAATTATGCAATATTTTAAATTTGCTCAATGATAATTTTAAAATAAAAATGCTCCAAATAGGAATCGAACCTATATCTCCTGGTCCGTAGCCAAGCGTTCTATCCATTATACTATCGGAGCAATTTTATTATACTACTGTTATCCCAACTTTTCATCCCATTACAAATTGGATGCGTTTTAGTATTTTTTCTGATATAATATTTTCCACTCGAAAACCGTTTCTATTCTACTAAAGTTACATAATTTCCTATTTTATCAATGCTAATATCTTTTAACAGAACAGAAGCCGTTTTAAAATACCACTCTGGAATTCTATCTCTAAATGAATATGTGCTTGGATTTCCAATGCTAAATATATTTCCTTTTTCGTCTTTTAATATATTCCCTTTCGCATGAAATATATCCATAGGAATTACAATAATTTCATAGTTGCCTATCTTACTTTTTTCTATAATCTTGAAATACTCTACCCCATCAATAGTAATTATTTTATCACTACTGCTTTTATATGCTTCATATATCTTTTCCATCGTTGATTGTTTATCCATCTATGCATTCCTTTTATATTAACCCGCTTTACCTACTATATCCATCAAAAGTAAAGTTATATCATCCATAGTTAGTTCACTTATTTTGTACTCTGCATTTACTTTTTTAATTGGCAGCCATACAAATGTTTCTACTTTCTCATGCTTATAGAAATCTTTGTCATTTGTATAAAAATCCTTGTATGCATCACTGCTATCATAATCGTCCCAATTAATATCTCGGCAAACATATCGAGCCACAGGATTTCCATAAAATCTCATTTGTGAATATTGAACCTCTGTATTATACCACCTATTAAACATTGGATCGATTCTTCTGCATCCATAACCAAAATACTGACCAACTAAATAATATTCCTCATTACAACTCTGCACTCTCAATACTATTTTTAGTTTATCAAACAATATTTTTGTTTTACATCCATATGTATTTGTTAACTCTACTTCTTTTTCAAAATATTCAAATTCTTTTTCTTGCAATATCTCACATTCAACTGACTGTACTATATTGAGACTTGCATCCGTAAAATAATAATCCGTGATAATTTCCCCAAATTTTGATTTATAATATCGTTCCACTGTATCTATATTCTTTTTACATTGTAACGGCAGCCATTTTTTCTCAAATTCGCTTAAATCCTCTACAAACCAAAAAGTTGTTCCATCACATATGGGACTACAGTTTTGGTCGTATAACGTTATCTTATACATAATTTACTCCTCATCTCCATGCCACTCTCTCGGACACTCTTCCAAATAAGCAATCTCATTTTCCTCTGCCATCTTATCTAATTTCATAACAGAATCCCAAACACCAATCACTTTTACACAATGTTCCTTCGGTTCATACACTAAGCTATATTTCATTTCTTTGTGATAATTTTCATCAACAACAATATTTCCTTCCTCCCAAAATACAACTAAAAAAATCTCCTCTGCTTCTTTATCAGCCTGATACACACAAAGCACTTCTGATATCATGTCATAAAAATTCGGATATTTACCTGCTGCACTTTTTGAGAAAGTATAAGTATTCCCATGCTTTTTAAAAATCCAAATTGTATGATATTTCCATTCTTCTTTTACTGGGATTTCCTGTGTACAAATTTTAAACTTTAATTCTCGAAAACTGCTGCTATCTTGGGTATAATCTGATATTTGATACCTACATTTATCTCCTATTAATTCCCCCAATTCCACACAATCACACGTTATCTCAAACGACACCTGCAATACGGAGTACCATTCTCTAAAATACTCCATATGTTTATGTGCCGTTTTTAATTTTTCGGGAGTAACAACATATAATTCATCCTCCATGTCTGCATCATAGAAATCATGTAATTCATCAAAATTCAAACCATCTATAAGTAATTTCCCTTCCTTTGCTAAGCTCCACGGAATATCAAAAAAGCCGCATTCCTTTTTTTCTATAAACAATGTTGCATCTGTTTCTCTGCAAAGCAATTCAAATACATTGTCTCCTGCACTTCCCCATGATGCAATAAGATTCCTTCCCAATTGATTATAATAATTCACCAATAATCCAAACTTACATCCTGTACTCAAACAGGTTAATGGTGCCGTTCCAATATGAGTTTTTACAACTATCGTATCCACTCGTTCTGCATTATCGATTTCTTTCATAATCAATAAATCAAATGGTGAATCAAATTTTGTTGTACTTATTCCCCATCCTTCGTCTTCTTTCCATAACATTTTATTAAAAATTCGGACAAATTCCCTTTCAATTTGCTCCGTCGACTTCAAATAAACGGCTCTACTCATTACTTTATGATAATCTTCTTCATTATTCCCATTAAATGTACGAATATTTAACATTTTCTTTATTCCCCTACCATAATCAATGTTTCAATATACTCTCTGCCTTCTCCCTTAAAAATTGGAATCTCTGTATCAATCACCCAATTAGATACACTTCCTTCCACTTTTTTCTTAATGACACAAGTTCCTCTTTTTTGATGTATTGGAAAATCATTCCAGTTGATATTTTTTTCTAACATCAACATATCCTGAATATTATTACAGGTTTTTCCATGAAGCTGTGAATGACTGAAATTCGCCTGTCCCACCATTTGAATACTGTTTCGTGTGGCATCCAACTGTCTCCAATAAATACAATTTGTCACTTCTTCTTTTGGAATATTAAACACTCTCGAATCAAACATTGCACCTTTTTCCATTGCTGATTGATAAACATTTAACAATTCTGTTTTTTCCGGATGTTCTTCCTCAAACTGTTTCACATTTTTGGCAAAAAATTTCTGAAATGCCATTGTAGCCATACTTGCAGACACTGATGTCATTTTTTGTATTTCGTAATCAAACCATGCACTTGTTTCTAATTTCTGATAATCCACTAGCACCAAAGAAATTTCATCTGACTGTGTATATCCCAATACACAGCCTTGAATATTTTCACAAAGATATTTTGTTGTTTCCTGCATGGATTTTATCA
>CAYMHX010000228.1:0-4199 GCA_964390325.1 uncultured Roseburia sp.
GCTGCTCATATTGTAAATCCACTTTCAATATCGCATTCTTAGCATCTGCCACAGTCTTAAATGGCAAAGCAATTTTTCTAATATCTAATGTATCAATCGGTAATTCTTCTTTATAGATTAACATTTTGTGTCTCCTTTTCATTTGTTTTAAATTATTTTGAATAGTTACTTTTCTTCATTTGTTATTCGTAAAACATTTGTTTTCGTTGAAATGATATTAACACTCATCTTAAAATCTGTATAATATATAAATTCATCGATTCGTTATAGACTCAGACTCATGCTATAAATTCCATATGATACTAACTTTTCTAATTTATTCTTCTTCTAAACTCTCTGCAAACGCTGCATTAATCTCTGCAATTTCACGTTCTCCATTGATATAATCCCGATACATTTCCCACAAATCGATTTCGCAGTCTTCTAATCCATCTTCTACCGGAATCCATTCCCGAATCAATGCAATTCTTTCTTCTTTTGTCGTATCTTTAATTAATGTACTTTTCATTTTTATTTTTCCTCCTAAACTATATTCTTCACTATAAACAAACAAATACAGAAAAATGTACTAAAATAATTGTATATTATTTGCTATACAAAGATATAATTACCTTTTCTAAATAACTGCTTTTATTTTTTATTCGTATGGAAATCTCTCTCCTATTGTATAAATTGGAATTGCTTTTATCGTATTTTCTCTGATACCGCCGCGTGTAACACCTGCTAATATCCCTTCATCTACCAATTTAAGCCTCACATACTCACTCAATGACTTTGGTTTATTGCTGTTACTTGTTTTGATTTCCAAACCATATTTCATATCATTTTTTCCAACAACCATAAAGTCCAGCTCATATTCGTTATAAGTTGAAAAACAAGGTTTTACACCTTTTACTTTATTCGTTTGATGTAATCTGTACAATTCTGTATATGCAAAATTTTCTGTAAGCACTCCTTCCACGCTAGGCTGATTGATGGTTGTTGTAGATAAAATATAATTCAAAATACCATTATCCTTAAAATAGGTCCTTCTGTCAAATAAAATATCATTAATATCACCTTTACTATATAAATCACAAGTACCTGTAATACCCGAATATACTAACCATGAAATTGCATTACTCACTTCATTACGAGACACCAGCTCTTTTGTAGAATTTTTTATCCATGTAGTTATTACATCAACTGTTTTTGAGCCTGTTCCTTTTTTTTCATTCGTTATCATATATGCCGTTGCTCTATAAACATTTTCAAAAATCAGCTTACATTTATCAAGATTCATGGTATCGTTAAAATATTTCGATGATTCTTCTGTAAATCGGCTAATTAAATTCTTTAATATCAAAAAGCATCTATCAATACTTCCAGAATTTTGATACTCTTTTACTACTGCCGGATAGCCGCCAATCTGTCTGTATACTTGATATAGATTTGTAAGTTTTTCATAATCACTGCCAGCTCCTGTTCCAAATAAATCTATCTCCATTAATAAAGAATCCAATTCATAAACCTTACAAAACTCCCTAAATGACAATGGTAACATCTCAACTTCATAAGTGTTACCCGCGGGTTGAAAAAACTCTGATTTTAATGTCTTTCCAAGATAACTTCCCGTTATTATCAGCTTACTCTCTAATTGTGAAAGTATCTCTCGTATGGAATTATATATCAAACTGCTTTCTTGAATTTCATCTAAAATAATTACAGTTGATTTCTCATTTTCAAAATTTTCATACCCACGCTTTTTACAAAAGTTCATAAAACCATATCTTTTATTTGGATTCTCCACTACTAACTGTTCAAAGATTTGTTTATTGGTATCAAGAGCTAAATCTATATAAATGATTTGTTCAAAATTTCTATATACAAATTTTTTAATTTCGGTTGTTTTTCCTACCTGTCTTGCACCTTTTACTACAAGAGCTTTATCACTGTAATACGTTTTCCAATATTCTAATTCTTTTGTTATTTCTCTTTCTATATTATTGCTCTGATTTAACTTTTCATATATTTGTTTATTGATATCTTCTACATATATCTCATCTAATGTTCCCTTTTTAGATATGATTAAACCGTCTTCTGTTAAAGTTAAAGAAGGTTCTAAATTTATATTCCATATCATTTCATTATATGTTACATAGGAATGATTTACTAAAAATCCTGTTGTATTTCCATTTGAATTTTTTACTCGTAATATTTCGCTCATTATCTCATTCCTCCTCATAAACTACTAATTTATATTATAACACCAAACATTTGTTCTGTCAAATTAATGCTATTATTCTTTTATTTTTTATTTGTAACTATTCAGAGCCAAGGCAATTTGCATAAAAAGAATGACTCTTGCTTGCAAGAAGGAATTCTTTTTTGCAAATTTCTTTGGCGAGAAGCCAACAGCAAAACGAACTGTTCCAGTTCGTTTGAAACACATAGTGTTTTCGAGCTTGGTTCTGAATAGTTACTTTTATTTAATAGTTATGAATCCTTATCTTTTTATAACCAGTCGCAATCTTTGACAAAAAATATCAGATATTTTTAAATTTTTCTCTCAAAAATACAGATATTTTTATTATTATATAAAAATTTTCCTACAATTTTTCTTCAAAATGAGGTATAATAGATGTATGTTATAGTAACTATCCAGTGTCAAAGAATTTTAAAAAAGATTTTCCCAAAATTGATTTTTTCAATCATCCAAAAGATATCTTTTTATAAAAATCACCTTGGCATAAAATAGTTACATTGAATTAAGAAAACGAGGTGACTGTTATGTTAAAAAATTGGAATCCATCCGAAATTCCTCCAAAAGAAGAACTCAAAGACCGTCTTGAGAAATCCCGTGACAGACTTTACGAATTGCAGATGAAAATCAAAGCTCACAAGCTTCCTGTCCTTGTCCTTTTTGAAGGCTGGGGTTCAGCCGGTAAGGGAAGTACAATTGGTAAAGTTATCAAAAATATCGACCCAAGATTTTTTAAGGTTGCTACGATGTCTGCTCCTACGGAAGAAGAACTTAGAAAACCATTTTTATACCGTTATATGAAGCAAATTCCGGAAAGCGGTAAATTTACCTTCCTTGACTCCGGATGGATGGAAGAAACGGTAAAAGACATTTTAAACGATAACTTATCCGAAGAAGCTTATGATAAACGAATTGATAGTATCAAACGTTTTGAACGCCAGTTGACGGACAATGGTTATCTTGTTTTAAAATTCTTTATGCAGATTGAGAAAGATGAACAAAGCAAACGTATTGATAAATTATTGAAAGAAAAAGATACCCAGTGGAGAGTTTCCAAGTTTGATAAATGGCAAAACGAGCATTATAAAAAATGTGAAAAAGTATTTAACCGTTACTTAATTGACACGAATCTTCCTACTTCTCCTTGGTATTTGATTGATGCCGAAGATGCAAAATGGGCAGAACTTCAGGTGCTTGAAACCTTAGTAAGTGGTATTGAAGTTGCATTACAAAACAGTGCTCATTCTGTTCCATTATTACAAAATATTTTCCCAATGGCAAAAATGCCAAAACTCTGTGATGTATCTTTAGATGGTAAAACTCTGACAGACGAAGAATACAAAAAAGAACTCGATGAATTACAGGCAAAATTAAAAGAGTTACACAACCGTTTATACAGAAAACGTGTACCTGTTATCATTACTTACGAAGGCTGGGATGCAGCAGGAAAAGGCGGTAATATCAAACGAATTACAGGTGCCCTAGACCCTCGCGGATTTGAAGTACATCCGATTGCAAGCCCTGAACCACATGAAAAAGCAAGACATTATCTGTGGCGTTTCTGGACAAGACTTCCAAAAGACGGACATATTGCTATTTTTGACCGTACCTGGTATGGACGTGTTATGGTAGAACGCTTAGAGGGATTCTGCTCTGAGAATGACTGGAAACGTGCTTATAACGAAATTAATGAATTTGAAAAAGAATTGTCTGACTGGGGTGCGATTATTATTAAATTCTGGGTACACATTGACAAAGATACCCAGTTACAGCGTTTTACAGACCGTCAGAATAACCCTGAAAAACAGTGGAAAATTACCGAAGAAGACTGGAGAAATCGTGAAAAATGGGATTTATATGAAGATGCAGTCAATGAAATGCTTCAGAAAACAAGTACCGCATTTGCACCTTGGCATATTTTAGAGTCTGTAGATAAGAAATACGCTCGTATTAAAGC
>CAYMHX010000229.1:0-4112 GCA_964390325.1 uncultured Roseburia sp.
GGTTTTCAAATTCAGAATCTTTTGGTAGCATATAAAGAGCGTTTTGATAAGGACAACTTTATTAAAAACCTTCTTTTAGATAATTTATTGTTAGTAGATATTTATAATCGTGCGAAAAAGCTTCATATTGACACAGAAGTACGTCGTGTGGTATTTATTGTAGAAACAAATCGTGACAAAGATGGTAATGATTTAGAGAAAATTCGCAGCATTTTTGGCGGTAAAACGAAGGATTTTGTGACTGCAGTAGATGAAAAAAATATTATTGTGGTTCGAGAAGTGGCCGATAATGAAACCTATGATGATTTGGATAAAACAGCAGAGAGTATTGTGAATTTATTCCGTCAGGATGCCGGGGCAAATGTACATGTTGCATACGGTACGATTGTGAATGAGATTAAAGAGGTGTCACGTTCTTATAAAGAGGCGAGAATGGCATTGGATGTAGGCAAAATTTTCTTTGAAGAAAACGATGTAATTGCTTATTCCACACTGGGAATTGGCCGTTTGATTTATCAGCTTCCAATTCCACTGTGTAAAATGTTTATCAAAGAAATTTTTGACGGGAAATCACCTGATGATTTTGACGAAGAAACCTTGACTACGATTAATAAGTTCTTCGAGAACAGTTTAAATGTATCGGAAACATCCAGACAATTATATATTCATAGAAATACACTGGTATATCGTTTGGACAAGTTGCAGAAAGCGACAGGATTGGATTTGCGTGTATTTGAAGATGCGATTACCTTTAAGATTGCCTTAATGGTTGTAAAATATATGAAATATATGGAAACTTTGGATTATTAAAGTTTGGATACGAAAAATGCACAAAAATTTTAGATGTTTGTTTGTGATGAAAAGTAGTTAAGATTTGGTATATATAAAAAGAATGTGGGATTGGGATAGATTAGGAAGGAATTCTTGTGCCAACATAGTTCATTAGAGCTGAGAAGGTACAACATAGTTACATTTTAGAAATAATATGTTTAAGAGAAGTTAGGAGGATGGCTATGATTAGCTTAGAACATGTAAGTAAATCATATGCAGCCGGAATACCGGCATTAAATGATGTAAATATTGAGATAGAACAGGGAGAATTTGTATTTATCGTTGGAGATAGTGGCTCAGGAAAATCGACACTGATTCGATTATTATTAAGAGAATTAAAACCGACAGAGGGAACGATTAATATAAATGGATATAAATTAAATAAAATGAGAAGACGGCAGATTCCGAAATTCCGTAGGAATATTGGTGTCGTATTTCAGGATTTCCGTTTATTGGATGATAGAAATGTCTATGAAAATGTGGCTTTTGCACAGCGTGTCATTGGGGAATCTACTCGTAATATTAAAAAAAATGTACCAGCTATGCTTTCACTGGTGGGTTTGGCTGCCAAATACCGTTCCCTGCCGAAGGAATTATCCGGAGGAGAGCAGCAGCGTGTAGCAATTGCAAGAGCATTGATTAATCAGCCAAAGATTTTGCTTGCCGATGAACCGACAGGAAATCTCGATAATAACAATGCATGGGAAATTATGAAGTTATTGGAGGAGATTAATGAAAAAGGTACAACAGTGATTGTAGTAACTCATAACGTGGAAATCGTAAACGCCATGAAGAAACGTGTCATTACAATGAAACAGGGTGTAGTAATAAGTGACGAGAAAAATGATAATATGGAAGCTGTGGATGATATAGAATTAGACATTTCTATGGAGAAGGAAAGTTTCATAAAATCAGAAAATGATATGGAATTAGACAGTTATATGAAAATAGAAAATTCTAAGAGAAATTTTACAGGAAATTCTATGGAAGTAGATACGATAGGCTGGGATATGTTCTTAGATGATAAGAAGGGTGGTGGAATAGATGAGGATTAGTACGTTTTTTTACACCATCGGACAGGGATTAAAGAGTATCTGGAGAAATAAAATGTTTTCTCTGGTGTCGGTTGCGACCATGACGGCTTGTATTTTTTTATTTGGTTTGTTTTTTATGGTAGTGATGAATTTTCGGTCTATGGTAAGAGATGCAGAAGCCGGAGTGGCAGTTACGGTACTTTTTGATGAAGGCATTACAGAAGAACGAATTGAAGAAATTGGTGCGATGATTCGTGCGAGGGTAGAAGTTTCCCGTATTGAATATACTTCTCCGGAGGATGCATGGGAAAGCTTTAAAGAGATATATTTTAATGGCAATGAAGCAGTGGCAGAAAGTTTTGCAGACGATAATCCGCTTGCAAATTCTGCGAGCTATGCGATTTATATGAATGATATTTCCATGCAGAAAACACTGGTTACTTATTTGGAGGCAATTGAAGGTGTCCGTCAGGTAAATCAGTCAGAAACAGTAGCAGATACGTTGTCAGATTTTAATAAGTTAATCGGTTATATTTCCGCAGGAATTATTTTGATTTTATTGGGGGTTGCGATATTCTTAATTAGTAACACAATTATGGTAGGAATTTCCGTAAGAAAAGAAGAAATTGCTATTATGAAATTGATTGGTGCAACCGATTATATTGTTCGAGCACCATTCGTAATAGAAGGTGTGGTAATTGGTTTTATCGGTGCATTACTACCGTTGGGAATTTTATATGTATTATATGGAGAAATCGTTGCTTATATTAGTGCAAATTTTGCCACAATTGGAAGTATGATGGAGTTTCTTTCAGTAGAGGAAGTATTTCAGACGTTAGTTCCGGTTGCATTGATACTGGGTGTAGGCATTGGTTATCTGGGAAGTCAGATTACAACAAGAAAACATATAAGAGTGTAATTATAAGGGTGAAAGGTTTGCAAGAAATTGCTTAGAAACGAGGATTGATATGAAAAGGTATATGCTGTTCGCTGTTATTATGCTTATTTCGTGTGTAACAATAACAGTGCAGGCATCTTCTGCGAATACACAGGTGACAAATTCAGATTTGAATGCTGCTCAAAAAGAGCTGAATGAACTAAAAGAGCAGTTGGATAAAGCAGAAGGGTTAGTAGATGATTTACAGAATTCTGAGGAGAATATAAAGGAAAAATTATCAGAATTGAATCAGAGTATGATTCGTATTTCAGAAAAGATTACAGAACTGGAAAATTTATTAATTGCAAAAAATGAAGAAATTCAGGAAACAAGAATAGAGCTGGCAGGAGCAGAAGAAAATGCAAAAAATCAATATGAAGCTATGAAGCTGCGTATTCAGTATATGTATGAGAATGGTCAGTTTTCCTACGCAGAAGCTTTTTTTAAGGCGGAAAGTATCTCCGATTTTTTAAATTCTGCAGAATATATTAGTCAGATTCAGCGTTATGATAGACAAAAATTAGAAGATTTTAACAATACAATTGTAGAGATAGAAGAATTGGAGGCTCAGTTAGAGGAAGAACACGCACAATTGGAAACAATGAAAAACAGTGTAGAGCATGAAAAGAAAAATGTGGCAAAGGTGATGGCACAGCGTGAGAATGAATTGTCTGAGATTAAATCCAACTTGTCAGAGGCACAAAATGAAGCAGAAATGTTAGAAGCAGAGATTCAGGCGCAGGAAGAAGTTATTTCAGAAATTAAGCGTATTATGGCAGAGAATGCTAATAAAGGGGAAGCTTATAATGGAACGTTTCTTTGGCCTGTACCAGCAAGTAAGAGGGTAACAAGTGATTTTGGACTAAGAGAATCTCCAACAGCAGGTGCGTCTTCTAACCATAAAGGTATTGATATCGGGGCTGCAAGCGGTTCGGATATTGTGGCGGTTGCACCTGGAAAGGTGATTATTTCAAGGTATAGCAGTTCAGCAGGGTATTATATCACCATTGACCATGGCGGGGGACTTTACAGTGTATATATGCACTGTTCATCATTACTGGCATCAGTAGGGGATGTAGTAACCAGTGGTCAAGTAATCGCAAAGGTTGGAAGTACAGGTATTTCTACTGGTCCGCATTTGCATTTTGGTGTATCATTAAATGGCTCTTATGTGAGCCCTTGGGGATATTTAGCAAGACCATAGATTTTAAATAGCAAATATAGAAAAATCCCTGTTGAAAAGCAGGGATTTTTCTGTTACTGTTCACTCCATCACCAGCAACGATTGATTTCTGCATACAAATTCGCTT
>CAYMHX010000230.1:0-4106 GCA_964390325.1 uncultured Roseburia sp.
TTACAGGTGTTGATTATGTAGAATACTATTCTAACATTATCAAAGAAGCTGGTGCAGAAGTGGAAGTTATTTTTGCAAATCAGGCAAAAACCATTTTAGACTACACAGACTGCATTATTAACTGTGATATTCATACACGCGTTCGTACCAAACGTATCTTACGCGAAAATGGTGCAAAAGTGGTATGCGGTTTAGATGATATTATGACAGCATCTATCAACGGCAGCGGCTTTAATGCAAAATACGGTTTATTAGGTTCAAACAAAGCTACTGAAGATAAAATTAAATTATTCCCACAGGAATGTAAGGACTTAGTATTAGATATCCAGTCTGCTATCCTTGAAAAAACAGGAAAGCATGTAGAAGTTATGGTTTATGGTGATGGTGCATTTAAAGACCCACAGGGCAAGATTTGGGAATTAGCTGACCCTGTTGTATCTCCTGCTTTTACAGACGGATTAATCGGTACACCAAACGAATTAAAGTTAAAATATCTTGCTGATAATGATTTTGCGAATTTAAGCGGTGCAGAATTAAAAGAAGCTATCGCAAACAGCATTAAGGCAAAACAGGACAACCTTGTTGGAAATATGGCTTCTCAGGGTACTACTCCTAGACAGCTTACAGACTTACTTGGTTCTTTATGTGACTTGACATCAGGCTCAGGTGATAAGGGTACACCAATTATTTTAATTCAAGGTTACTTTGATAACTTTACAACAGAATAATCCCTTAAAACAGCTTGCCGTTTTTACACAGCAAGCTGTTTTTTTGTAATAAAAAAAACGAATGCCATATGCTATCTTATAAATACTTATATGCTATTTGATGATTTTGCTTATTTTTCAAGGGTATTTAAAAATCTTATCCTAAAAAAATAAATGCTGCTTGTAACTTTTCCTCTAATCTTGTATTTTTTTGCACCAACTATGTTGGTTCAACGTAGTTGGTTGGAACTATGAAGAAACTGAATAGTTGCGATTATTTTAAGCTCTGCATATATTCATGCATAGATTCTGCCACTACCTTACTTCTTGCAACAGCTTCTACTACCGTTCTCGCACCATTTACAACATCACCGGAAGCAAAAACACCAGGTCTTGAGGTTCGTCCGCTTTCATCAGCATCCAATAATCCTCTTGCTGTGGCTTTTAAGCCCTCTGTCGTCTTTACAAGCTGGGACTGTGGTCCTTGACTGATAGAAATCAATACGCTGGTTGCAGGAAATAGTTTTTCTGAACCTTCGACATCAGTAAAGCTTCCATCTTCATTTTCAATCAAATCCATGAAAATCACTCCATCATCCGTAATTTCTACCGGACGTCTGCCATATTCAAACTTTACACCTTCTAACTGTGCATAAGTAAATTCATGTTCGCTTGCTGCAACTTTCTGTGACATTGAAAAACAAGTAACATCATGACAGCCTTTCCGTACTGCTGTTCTTGCTACGTCCATTGCCGCATTTCCTGCACCAATTACAATTACTTTTTCTCCTAATTTATAGCTGTCAGGATTGTTCAAATAATTGATTGCAAAATGAACATGTCCCAATGTTTCCCCTTTGATATGAAGGGTATTTGGCTTCCATACACCCGTACCAACGAAGATTGCCTTATAGCCGTCACGGAATAAATCTTCGATTGTAATTGCAAAACCAATATTTGTATTTGGACGAACTTTAATACCCTTTAATTCTAAATGTCTGTATTCAATATCATCTAATACAGATTTTGGCAGACGGAATTCCGGAATACCGTAACGCAAAATACCGCCAATTTTATCTTTTCCTTCAAAAATGGTTACTTGATAACCGTATCTTGCCAAAATAATCGCAATGGTAAGACCAGCAGGTCCGGAACCGATAATTGCTACACGCATTCCATTGGATGGTGCAGGTCCTTTTGTCATCTGGTTTGCATAAGTAGAAGAAATATAATTTTCAATAACTGAAAAATGCACCGGAGCGCCTTTTCTATTTAAGACACAGTTTCCTTCGCACTGTTTTTCATGATTGCATACGATACTGCAAACCGTTGTCAGTGGATTGTTCTCAAATAACATTCTTCCTGCTTCGTTTAATTTGTTTTCTTTTAACAAGCGAATTGCTTCTGGAATATTGGTGCTGATTGGACACCCTTTCTGACACTGTGGTACTTTACATTGTAAACAGCGATTCGCTTCATCCATTACATGTAATGCCATAATAAAAACCTCCCTAATATTACTTTTTGGTAAAAAAATTCATTAAAAATTATCATATAATAAAATTTTTACACACTAAACTTAATTTTTTGATAATCTGATTTGAATAATCACCTTATCTTATCATATCAAATCAATTTTTATTGTGCAAGATTGACTTTTCTGATTAAAAATGCTAGACTTTTTTAAATTTTATTATACTATCTTTTTTAATAAAAACAACAAACGTTTTGACCTACTTTGAATAATTACTTATCTACTCAGAAAAGAGGCTTTTATGAACAAGCAAAAAACAAAAAACAATCATCTTTCAATGATTCCAGTCATCTTTACGTTAGCATGGCCAACGATGTTTGAACAGCTTATGCAGACGGCTGTTCAATATATCGATACGGCAATGGTTGGTACACTCGGTACACAGGCAACTGCCGCTGTTGGTGCTACCAGTACGGTAAATTGGCTGATAGGAAGCAGCGTCAGCGCACTTGGCGTTGGTTTTTTGACATTTATTGCCCGTGCTTATGGTACAGGACAAAGAGAACAGGCTTCCCGTTATACGGCTCAGGCTGTTTTTGTTACCATTATAACAGGTCTTTTTTTCACAATACTAACCCTTTCATTAAGCAGCATGGTTCCTGTCTGGATGAAGGTTGACCCTGCTATTCAAGGTCTTGCCGCAACTTATTTTGCCATTCTTTATGCACCAATGTTGCCTCGTGCTGCAACCATCATCTTTGGTACAATCCTTCGCGCAACAGGAGATACCAAAACACCGATGCGGGTTGGAATTTGTGTAAATATTGTCAATGTCATTTTAAATTTTTTGTTTATTTTTCCATCAACTTCCTATCGGATTGGTTCACTAAATATTCGTATCTGGGGTGCCAATTTAGGTGTCATTGGTGCTGCAATTGCCAGTGCGATTGCTTTTACATTTGGTGGAATTTATATGACAATTGCCCTTTGGAAGCATCCTGTTATTTCACCAAGAGGGCAAAAACTTTCTCCCGATATGAGTATTCTTACTCCCTGTTTGAAAGTTGCTTTCCCAAATATGCTACAACGTTTCGGCACTTCTTTAGGATATGTATTCTTTGCCTCTATGATTAACTCATTAGGTGATATTTCTACGGCTGCACATACAATTGCTAACACTGTGGAATCTGCTTTTTATATTCCTGGTTATGGTATGCAGACTGCCGCTGCTACCTTAGCTGGAAATGCCTTAGGTGCAAATGATAGAAAACGCATGAAAAATCTTGCGCGCACAATCATTCCGATTGAAGTTGTTTTAATGATTTTTTCAGGCGGTCTTTTATTTCTTTTTGCTCCTGTTATGATGGAATTATTTACAAAAGACCCGGAAGTTATTCGCCTTGGCTCTATCGTCCTTCGTATGGTTGCATTATCAGAGCCGTTTTATGGAGTTTCTATTATTATCGAAGGTATTTTACAAGGTGTTGGAAAAACGATTACACCATTTATTTATAATATCATTGGAATGTGGGGAATTCGTATTGTCGGAACATTTCTTTGTACCCAAATATTTGGACTTGGACTTGTTTCTGCATGGGCGTGTATGATTACACATAATCTGCTCTTGTTTGGGATGTTTTTAGTACATTATTTGAAAGGACGTTGGAATCCACTAAATCAATGAAATCGCTATTTAGCTTACAGTTCACATATCAGCCAAAGTGCCGGAATCTTATGCTCGCATAAAGATTCTGGCACTTTGAGCTGATAGAGGGAACGCCGTTTTATGAGCAAAGTTAGCTGCGAAGCAGCGGGAAAACGACGAAGTCGTCTTTGCGAATGGCGTGGGTGAACTGTAATTGTTTTTTGTATTAGTGACGGTTTTATTTTGGGAAGGTTATTGAAGAACGGAAGGTTGGTGCCTC
>CAYMHX010000231.1:0-4046 GCA_964390325.1 uncultured Roseburia sp.
GCTCATATCCTGAGAAAATCATACGGATTACCCAGAAGAAAATAATATCATAACCAGTTACCAATACATCATTTGGATAGAAATAATCCAAATCTTCGGTATTGTTTGGCCAACCTAAGGTAGAGAATGGCCATAATGCAGAAGAAAACCATGTATCTAAGGTGTCAGGGTCTTGTGAAAGATGTTCACAGCCACATTTTGGACATTTGCCCGGATTTTCTTTTGCTACTACCATTTCGCCGCATTCATCACAATAATAAGCCGGGATTCTGTGTCCCCACCACAACTGACGGGAAATACACCAGTCACGGATATTATCAGTCCAGTTGAAATATGTTTTTTCCATACGTTTTGGAAGTAACTGGATATCTCCATTTTTTACGCCTTCTACGGCTGGTTTGATTAATTCGTCCATTTTTACAAACCACTGCTGTTTAATCATTGGTTCAACAGTTGTACCACAGCGGTCATGTGTACCTACATTGTGTGTATGTGGTTCTACTTTTACTAAAAGACCAGCTTCTTCTAAATCTGCAACTAATGCTTTTCTACATTCATAACGGTCCATACCTGCATATTTGCCTGCAAGCTGGTTCATAACTGCATCATCCCCGATTACCACTACTTCTTCTAAACCGTGGCGTTTTCCTACTTCAAAGTCGTTCGGGTCATGTGCTGGTGTAATTTTTACACAACCTGTACCGAAATCTTTGTCTACATAATGGTCTGCAATCACTGGAATCTGACGGCCTGTGGTTGGAAGCTCTAACATTTTTCCAATGATATCTTTGTATCTGTCATCCTCCGGATTTACGGCTACTGCTGTATCACCGAATAATGTTTCCGGACGTGTGGTTGCGATTTCTACAAATCTTCCTTCTTCTCCAACTACCGGATAATTAATATGCCAGAAGAATCCATCCTGTTCTTCGTGTTCTACTTCTGCATCAGAAATAGATGTTTTACAAACAGGACACCAGTTTACGATACGAGAACCTTTATAAATCAATCCTTTTTCATATAATTTAATAAATACTTCCAATACGGCATCGGAACATCCCTTATCCATCGTAAAGCGTTCTCTTTCCCAGTCCGCAGAAGAACCCAGCTTCTTTAACTGGTTGATAATTCTGTTACCATATTCTTCTTTCCAGTCCCAGCATTTTTCCAAGAAGCCTTCACGTCCTAAATCTGCCTTGTCAATTCCTTTTTCCTTTAAGGCCTCAATCACCTTTACTTCTGTTGCAATCGAAGCATGGTCTGTTCCAGGCTGCCATAACGCATTATATCCCTGCATTCTTTTATAACGGATTAAAATATCCTGCATGGTATTGTCTAATGCATGTCCCATGTGAAGCTGTCCTGTAATATTTGGCGGAGGCATCACAATCGTAAATGGTTTTTTGCTGCGGTCTACTTCTGCATGAAAATAACCATTATCTTCCCATTTTTTGTAAAGTCTGTCCTCAATCCCCTTCGGGTCATAGGTTTTTGCAAGTTCTTTGCATTCGTTACACATAATTTTCTCCTTCTTACCCTTTCTTCTAAATCATTATTATATCAGTTCAAATTTTTGCGTAAACATTCCATTCCTTAAACGGATAAGTTTTTATGCTAATTTTATTCTACAAAAGTAATTTTTCTTTTTATAGAATAAAAAAAGCCCTTCACATAGTTTTCTATGCAAAGGGCGTATAAACGCGATACCACCTTTATTTTTACTCACTCCCAATCAAGACAATCCTCTTAATTATCTTAATCAGTGGCTCTATAACGTAAGCCTTACATCTTTCCCTACTATGTCCAATTGTTTTCATATCCAATTATTTTAAGACGGTTCAGCAAAGCAGTTCAAAAGCTACTGTTACTGAAAACTTATAAAAACTTAATGGATTTATTCTTTTCTTATAAATCCTTATAAACTTTATGTTTCATTCCTTCTTCCTCGTATCTGCTTTCATAATCGAACTTCTATTACTACTCGCATTTGATGTAATACTCCAAAGGCGTAAATTCCCGACTAACATATCGGTATACATCTGTCTCTGCTTTTTTATATACTAACTGACAGATTTTAACATATTTTCTCCATACCATTTTAAATTCAATGCTGCCTGATAATCTCGGTCTATCTTGTTTCCACATTCACATTGATAAATACGCTCTGACAACTTTAAATTCTTTTTAATATGCCCACAGCAAATACATTTTTTGGAACTTGGAAAATAGCGATCTGCAAAAATAACTTTTATTCCGTTCCATTCCCCTTTATAACTTACTTGTCTGCGAAACTCGTAAAAACTCTGTTCTTGTATCACTTTCGATAAATGTCTATTTTTCATCATTCCCTTTACATTCAAATCTTCCATGCAGATAAAACTTGGTTCTCGTTTCATTACTTCGGATGTGATTTGATGTATATAGTTCTGACGGATATTCGTTAGTCTGTGATTTATCTTTAACAGTTTTTGTTCACTTTTTTTCAGATTTTTTGTTTTCCAGTAACTTTCTCCCCTCTTATTTTTCTCATATTTTCTTGCAATTCCACGCTGAATTCTGCGCTTCTTTTTTTCTAATTGTTTCATTCTTCTTGTTTTATTGATATTTTTATATCTTTTTTCATCGGAACATACCGCTAATTCTTTTACTCCGAGGTCTATACCGATTCCCTCTTTCTTAGGTACTGTCTTCTTGTCTGCTTCTTCCACTCCAACGGTAAGCCACCAATGTTCCCCATCATATTTGATGCGTGGATTTGTATACTTGCAGTTCGTCGATATGCGTTCCTTCTCTGCCAGCCTTATCCAGTTCAGTTTCTGCTTGTTTTTCTTTTTGGAAACTGCAAATCCTTCCACTTTCACATGGGTATCTGTAAATTTTATTTTTACATTATCTTGATAGAATTTTGATATACTATGTTTCCTGCTTTTAAATTTCGGATGGCCTTTCCTGTCATATACCGTTAATGTTCTACCAATTCTTGCAAAATGTTCTTTTTTCTTTTGGGAGTATTGAACACCCGTCTTCTGATATTCTCGAAAAAAATTTCCAAACGCTTCACAACAGTCCTTGATTGCCTGTTTCATTACGTTATTAGAAATCTGATTCAACCATGCTCCTTCTTCTGTTTTCTTAAACTGGGTAAATTCCTTTCTTAATATGCCATCTGATAGAAATCCCTCTCCCTTTTGAAATGCTATCATCTCTTTTTCTAACGCCCAATTGTAAGCAAACCTTGCCGCATCTGCATAGTGAAACAGTTTTGTATTCTGCTTTTTATTTGGAATTAACATTATTTTATAAGTCTTTATCATAGTACATTCTCTCCTTATAAAATATTCAAAACAAATCTTATAAATTTGTTTTCCTTTTACAAAATTTATTAACTGTTAATCATCCTTCTACATATCTTTTCTTTCAGCCAGTGGATTTTCTTCTCTGTAAAGAGTTTACATATACTCCTCTTTCTCATTACCTTTTTCATGGTTCTATTTTCTTTTTTTATCATAACTATTCAGTGCCTTCATAGTTACAATACAAAAATCCATTAAAAATTGCTTCGCAATGGGATTTTTGTACATCTAAATCACTTTCTTTTAATCGAAACAGTAAACGTTTTGCCCTACTCTGAATAGTTACTATCATACGTTTCCTTTTTCATTTTGTCAAGAATTTTATAGCTCCTAATAGTGTAAAGTTACTGTAGGAGTCACAACCAATTCTTTAATATTATACTTTATCATAATCATTCTTCCTTATCGCAAACAATTATATAATTATGAATAAGCAAATACAGAAAAATGCACAAAAAGTATAACCATTTTTCTGTATAGAAAAGATAATTATAAATTTTGTTTTGCAAATTTCTTTATAAAAAAGAAATATTTGTGCAATATTTTAAATTTTCTCATTTATAGTTTTCAAAAAATTTTAATCCATATACTTCTACAAATCATATCTTTTTTTCAACATCTAGCATAAATAAATTGACTTTCTATCTATATATTCGGCGATTAAAAACTTCGCCTCATATATAGACCCTCCGG
>CAYMHX010000232.1:0-4045 GCA_964390325.1 uncultured Roseburia sp.
ATACTTTTTATCGTCTTCTGACTGCTTATTTCGATTCTTTGCTACCGACCTACTTTTTTCAATTGTAAGTATTTTGTTTTCAAAATCTACGTCTTTCCAACGTAACGCCAACATTTCTCCACATCGCATACCAGTATAAAGTAATAACAGACTATATAATCCAGCAACATAAATATATTCTCCAGTCTTCGGATTCTTCGATAATGCTTCGTTTACAAAAATACGTTCTTCTTCTATGGAAAGTACCGATACATCTGCTTCATTGGCAGATTTTTGTCTCATTTTTTGCAACCGCTTAACCAGTGTAGGCTTTATTGGTGCAACTGGATTAAATTCAAGTTCTCCTCTGACAATTGCCCAATTATAAGCTGCATTTAAAACATCTATTACCTTTTCAATTGATGATGCAGATAAACGTTTCTCATTTATCAAATCACTTACATGACGGTCTATATCCATTACTTTTACAGATGCTAATTGCATTGTTCCTAATGGATATTCTGCTATGTGCTTTTCTATTGTGTTTTTTTTACTCAAATAGCTCGTATAATTCCGAATACATATTCTTTACAATAAAATGAGCAGGTACGCTTTCATCTATACCATCACTTACATTTTGATTACTTGTATAGAAATAAACAGTAATGGTTATATCCTGCCTACAATGTTCAAATGTAGTATCATATTCAATCGGAACCTTTACTGCATACTTAAAATATGGCAATTCTCCAGGACCTATAGCCTGATATTCCATTCTTTGTGAACTAATATATTCTTTCTTATAATCCCCTATTCTTAAATTCAATGCCCCTTCATACTTTTCTCTTACCTCATCTACTGCATAACCGTACATTTGCATACAAAAGTTTCGTTCCGAAATATTATTCCTTAACCATCCCCCTGCAAGAATAATGACACTTACTAAAAATAACACTCTTTTCAGTTTTGTAAAAAAAGAGGTTTTCTTTACATCAACTTTCATTTCAATTTCTTCTGTTACTTGATTTTCATTCATTAGTTCTGACATTTGTATTTTTCCTTTCTTTTACCATATTCCTATTCATGGATTGATTTCAGTATAGCGAGCATTTCTTACTAAAAGTAGAAGAATTAGTTCCTTTTTTCTTTCACTTTTTGGAACTAATTCCACTTTTTCTTCTGACAGAACATGATAAAATATAAATTATAACAAAATGTACTTGAAAGGATTAACAATGTTACAAGAATCACTCGATTTCAAACAGAACTTTTTTTCAGAATTAGAAGCATTAAAAATTCCTACTCATAATCGTGCTGTCTGTTTTTACTATTTAGCACTGGAACTGAAAAAAAATCCTGATAATAAACAATTACAACAATTATTGATTACTGCTGTCTGTGATCAAGAATTTCTTCTATGTCATTTCTTGCCAGAACAGTCACCACAAGAAATCATAGAAAATTATCGCACTACTCGTTTAAAAAGTAATACCCTCAATAAACTTCTGAGTGAAAATACGCAGTTTTCAAAGCAATGGGAACAAATAACAAAACGTAAGACGCTTCCCGTTATTGATAATTTTTCATCAACAAAAAATAATCTTATACAAAATGAAATACATATGCTTTGCCAGTTATATCATAAATACTTTCCAGTTTCTGAACGAAATTCACCGGAATTAAAAAATAATTTAAAACATTTTGTAGAACTAAGTCATTCTTATAAAGATTATCATTTAATCGCAGCCTTTTTCTTTTATCAGCTAATGATAAAACACACAAAACGTCTGGCTTCAAATGCCAACTTAGAATTTACACCGAAAAGTCTATGGAAATACAAGGAATATAAAATTAATCGAAATAACGAGAAGAACTACGAAACTTACAAAAACAATATCCTTCTTTTCTTGGATTTGTGTAAGTACTACGAATTATACTCAGACGTAAATATAGAATTATGTAAATATGCCTTTTCACATACTTCCAATTTAATAGAATGGATTGAATTTTACGATGAAGAACTGGCTGACTACTGCCGGACACCTTTGGCTCTTTTTTATCAATCGCTCGATCTCTCGCATATTGAGCCTTATGAGCCCTCGGAATATGATATTTTTTCTACATATGATGTTTCTTCTGAAACAGACCGACATTATAATGAGCTGTATTGGAAAGAATATCTCCAAATCGAAGATACCGTTACGAATTTTCTTTTAGAAAACATAGACTGCCTCATTACTTGCATGTGGGAAATCCATCGGGATATAAAAAACCTAAAAGATACCGTTCAGAATATTTATGACAATACAGACCTTGCTTTTTTATACCCACCCGAAGTTCCAATAAACTACCGACTATCAAATATATATTTTATCTTATCCAATTATATCGATACGGCTATAAAAACAAAAATAATATCCACTTTAGAAAACTTGGAGGTAACAGAACTTGAGACGAGGTGAATTTCCGGAAAAACAACGGCAACTTATGAAACAAATTGAAACAGAGTACCTACTCTTTAAATATCAGATGCTTTCCAAAAGTAACACAGAAATATACGACAAATGTGATATTATTCGCTTTTATCACTGCATTTATGAATATTTTATCTATTCATCTGATATAGACAAAACGCATATTTCCTCCTGCTTGAAATGTGATGATATTATTGGTAGCCTGTATCAGATTTATAATACATATGAGTATTTGAAATGTGAGAGGTGGGAGGATATAGAGGAAATTTTGGATGTTTTTGTCAGAAAATTAGAATTTATATCAGTGCAAAATGCTTGATATCCACTCCAAAACAATGCATTGTCAACCTTTATTTTAAAGAAAAAATCTCCCGAAAGAAACAGGTTATTCTCTTCTTTCGGGAATTTACTATAAACTATCCATAAATTATATATATCAACTTCCTTTTTCTACATACTATTTAACAAACTTAATATCCTTAACATCGATAACAATTTCCTCTTTTGTATCGACCAATCTATTAATCCTTGCTTCCTTTTCTAAAATATACCTCTTATTATAAAATACATCTGCATATTCTAAAATAGTATTCATCTGTGCAGTATCAAACAAAGCTCCTATTACCGCTCCTGCAACAGGGATAGCTTTCTTAAGAGCATCTTTTGAAATTTTTTCCCCAATCAGTTTAAATGTTTTTTTAAACAAACTATTTTCCAATCCTTTTTTTCCAGTTTTTTCTAATGCTTTATGTGCTGATTTATGAGCTAAGGCTCTCATCTGTGTCAATAAAAGTCCTATCCCTCCCTGTTTTGCCATCTCTTCCCATGTTTTTTTTGCAGTTTGTTTCACAACTGTAGTCTCTGTCATAATCATTATCTTACCAATAATACTACTTATTTCACTAGAACCTTTACTATTTGGACTAAGTGCATTCATAAAAACTTCACTTGCAATAACCAATTCGGAAGAATCATTTTTTACATCATATCCATAAAACATAGCTACAGACTGAACTGCTCTATAAAATAAAAACATACTTAATACTAAATTAAATGGTAATCCCGCAAAACCGAAATAGCCTGTAGCACCGCCTTCTAAAAAAGCTAAACCTATATCTTGCATTTTATATATATTTACTGCCTTGGATATATCATAACTACGTGCTAAACAAACCTCTTCTAATGTGGTTATTTTATTATCATCCAAAGATTTATTAATTGTCTTTACAATTGAAGTTTCGCTAATCGTTATCTTTGCTGCTTGTTTTTCAAGAACATTAAATCCTTCTGCCACAACTTTCATACATTGAGCGAATAATTCTGCTTCTGTAATTGTTTCCTTAACATCCCCACTAATTCTTTTTATTGGTTTTGGAATAACTTTACCTATTTTAGTTCCTGCTTTACGTAGTAGGTTTGGCTCTACCAACTTATTATAACGTTTTGTCAAAGTCGCTAACGACATTTCCTCTTTTTTATCTACTACAGGCTTTGGTACATTATACATTCGTTCGTTCATAATCTAACCCTTCTTCATTTTATATCTTACATTCATATTTACTGCAAAATGCACTCGCATTCATTTCTAAATT
>CAYMHX010000233.1:0-4041 GCA_964390325.1 uncultured Roseburia sp.
ATTGCAATTTCAAAAAAATATGCTACAATTATATTCATAATATGAATAAAAACTGGACAATATAGACATTTTGTCCAGTTTTTATTTATCTAATACTCTACATATGTATTATTAAACAAAGGAGAAAATCATGGAATACACTTTAACATTTTTTCCATTAATCTGTACTATACTTTCATTAGCCTTTATTATACTTTTAGAAAAATATAGGCTGTTAAAAATAACATCATCAAAAAAAATACAAGAACTAGAAAAAAACTGTCAAAAACTCCAAGATATTTTAAATAAAAAAGAACATTCTTACAAATTATACTTAGAACGTAACCAGGAAGAACAAAACATTGAAAATGATTTATTTGATAACCCTTCTAAGTTTTACGGGTTAAAGCCAACTTGCATGACTCCCATGGAAGCTGGTATGTTTTTTTATATTTATAAAGCATTAGAAAATATTATCCCGAACGAAAATAAACGAAAAAATTATTTTGTATTTCCACAAGTTGCTTTACACTCCTTTGTAAATATACATAAGACAATCGAAAACGACAATCCTACTGTATATAATATTGCACGGCGTAATTTTGTCGCTAAGAGTGTTGATTTTATCATATGTTATCATTACTCTGAAAAACGTCCCTATATGAATTACTCAGACCATTATTACAAACCACTTCTTTTAATTGAAATAGATGGTAATTCTCATTTTTCACCTAAAGCATATGGAAAAGAAAATCTTCTTCAGCAACAAAAACGTGACCATTTTAAGAACCAATTAACGGAAGACTTAAATATTCCACTTCTTCGTTATGTTCCTGACAAGATAAAAAATCCAGATGAAAATGAAAAACAATCCCGACCATGTGTTTGTCCGAAAGATTTGACCAATATCCAATATTTACTGCAAGAAAACCTTAAAATTATTTCTTAACATTTTTCATTACTTTCTATAATATTCACTACTTTCATGCTAACTTGCTTGCTAAATCTTTCATATCTTATTTTATTAAACTCTCATTCTGAATATACTCAAGCTATTGTTTAAGATATACAGCATGAGAGTTTAATAACTACCAAACCTATTGAATAATTATATTATCTTTAGATTTCTGTATAAATAAGATTAAGTATAAATAAAAGAATAAATATACTCCATTTCCAAACCAGTAAAAACCCTATATTTTTTAAGGGATTCCGTCAGTTCTTCTCTGTACACTTTTTGAATGCTTTTTTTCTTTATGAGCTAAAATTTGAACGCTTTTTTGACTTTCTGCATGAAATTTGAATACACTAAAAAAACTACAGCAAAAATTGAATAAATTATTTTTACAATAAAAAATCACCTGCTTCTTTTTATACAGATGATACAGATTTTTCAATATTTTTTTCTTTTCCCTTAATTCTTGTGTTAAATTTCTAAATTTTTTACACGAAAACAAGACCGTTTTTCTCGGTCTTGTTAACAACCACAAGGTTCAGTAAATAATAAAAATCGCTCTAGCATATCATTATCATATTCTCTTTGCTGGAAATTATTAAAAGCATTATATCCTCTGTCTCCTTTTTTCTTTCCCTGCATTGGATTACGATAACCAATTATATATGAACAATTTTCTGTTATTGTTGTTTCATTTTTTTGTTCTACTGTTTGATTTTCTGTTGCTTTAAAAATTTCTGTGTTTATATTTTCATTTTTTCTATTCAACTGTATTTTCAGTTCCAGATGTATCAATTTAATATTGATACTCTTATCTTTTAACCATTTTTCGCCTTCATTCTTCTTTAAAAGGCTCATATGTACAGCTTTATCTATCAGCTCAAACAAATTCTCACCCATTCTTACTGCGATTGCTTCATACTGCTTAAATAATTCTAATAATTCTTTCTTTCCTGTTCCTGCTTCTTTGATTCGATTTCTGCGAAGGACAGCTTCTGTCTGATGAACACGCATCCGTTCTGCTTCTGTCTGTATATCCGACTTTTTAATTACATGCTGCTTTAATATAATATGATATACTCCACCTTTTAATGTAACAGCAAATAGTCCGGCGTTTTTCAAAGACATGAGATACCCATGCATCACACGCTTTGTCACTCCGAACTTTCCTAAATATTCTTTTCCATAAAACTTTTCTAATCCAACTCTAAAACAACCTTTTTGAGCAGAACACACCTTAAAAAGCCATGTTCCAAGCAATTTTGCCCCTGATTTTAGTCCAAAAAACTCCTTTTGGAAGAACATAGAATGTTTTGTATTAATATATCCTGCTTTTATATCTTCTCCATCAGTAAATGCATTTTCTAAAATAGTAATCCGATAATCTCCGTGTTCTGTTGCTTCACTAGAAATAATCCCTTTTTCTTCTAAGGACTGTTTTACATCATAGAATCCTTGATAACTCATATTCATTTCCTGACAAAGTTCTTTATAATGTACTCCATCCACACAGCCTTTATAGTTTTGGAAGCGAGAAAGGTAGATTACAAAATCAAATTCTTTACTCGTCAACTTTGCCGCAATCATCTTATCTATGATGCTGTTCTTTATCTTCTGCATTCTGCCTTTCCTCCTTCCTACTTAGCTTTCTTTATTCTTGCATAAAATAATTATCATAATTTAATATCGTAATCATACATAAAAGAATTATCTAACGTCTTTATATATGTCTCTGCCGCTTCTTCTGTAGTAAATGTTTTTTCCATCCACTCCCATTCACCACTCTCTGCATCCACGCATCTTTTTAAAGAAATAATTTTCCCTTTTATAAATTTATTGTAATATTCTTCTGTTACAGGAGCTTTATGCCAGTAATATTGATATGTATATCCTTCTACTTCCAACAAAGGTTCTGCTCCAGCAAATGTAATACAGCCATAATACTTCATACTATTTACTGTAAATCGAACATGCCATAAACCACATATTTCTACATTTTTAATTAATTCCTTTTTAAAACCATAAATTTTTTCTATACTGTTTATTACTTCCTGCTCTTTCATAAGATTATCTATCCTAATTCATACTTATTATTTTTTGTTTTCATCGCTCTGTTTGACCTTAATTCTTTATTCTACAATTCATCAATTGCCTTGTGAAACATTTCTTTATTTCCATTATAAAGACGTTCTAATACCTCTTTCAATTTCATTCTTTTATATGCTTCAAATTCAACTAATGGTTGATAATAGGAACGGCGTCCGATTTTATAAATTCTAATACACCCTTTTTGCTCCAGTCTTTTCACAAATGTTGCTGTTGTTTGTATTTTCCATTCTTTTGAAAATCTATATTTGACCTCTTTTGTTAAAATATTCAAATCCGGATTTGATTCCAAACTCCAAATTACTTCCATTATCATTTCTTCACATTCTGATAATTTCTCCATTTTTATACCCTCTAATTTCTGTTACTATTCTTTTTATTTCTTTCTTCTAAAATACTATGTATCTCTGCTTCTGATATACAAATATATTGATTTATACTATATAATGGTGCATAACAATATTCCCCAAATGCACGAAATCTATATTCTCCTGCTTTTTTCAATATTCCTTTTTTCTCAAGATATTTTACATCCTGATGAGAAATCCCAAATGCTGTCTGATATACTTGGCTGCCTACACCAACACAAAATGTTTCTGCAAGTTCTTTGTATTCGCTTCCATTTTCTATAAGCAAATCAAAAAGTTCTTCTTTCGTCATCTTTTGTTTATAAGAAATTCCTCTCGTTTCACATAAGTAAACAAGTTCTTCTTTATATACAACACTTTCCATTCCAGCATTTTTACATATTTCTCTTTTTATAAATTCATCTGCTGTAAATTCTTTTCCAAAACACTTTATTGTTCTCATTATTTTTTCTATCCTCGTGTATAGTTCTAGCTTCATTTTTTCTTTTATATTTAATCACCCGAAAATATTTGTAATTGTTCTTCTATTATTTCTTTCTTTAAAAAATGTGGTTGTTCTCTCAATTTTTCCAATTCCTGTTCCTGACACTCTTTAATAATCTGTTCAAAGCATCTTTTTTTCTCTGAATTATC
>CAYMHX010000234.1:0-4025 GCA_964390325.1 uncultured Roseburia sp.
AAGTAGGAATGAAACATAAAAGTTTATAACTTTTTATAAGTTTTCAGTAACGGTATAATGAGAAATATATATAGTTGGTGATAAAAAATTGCCATTTACATGATGTATAATTATGAAATGATATATTTCTTTATTGATATATATATTCATTTTACAAAAGTTACATTTTTGAGAACTTTTTAATCACCGCCTGCGCCACATGCGGTCACGAAGTGACAAGTTCCTTATTCGCATGTGTGCGCATCCCCCGGAGGGCTATATATGAGGCGTAATTTTTTATCGCCGAATATATAGATATAATTTTTGTATCAACATAATTGCTTGAAATGATAAAAGTATGGAAGAATGATTGATTTTGTAAAAATGAAGTTTATAGAAAGAAAATACGAATAGAATTTTAAATTATGCTGTTAAGACGGTAGAATGTGAGGGAAGTATGAAGTTTTATTTTGTACGACATGGTGAAACAGATTGGAATGTAAGGAAAAAAATTCAAGGAAGGACAGATGTTCCTTTAAATGAAACAGGACTTGCACAGGCAAGAAGGCTTGCAGAAAAGCTAGTTCGAGAGAAATATGAGATTGACTGTATTTATACTTCACCACAGATTCGGGCAAAGGTAACGGCAGAGACAGCAGCAGAGGCACTTGGAAAAGAATGTGTGGTTTTGCCTGATTTGGCAGAAATGAACATGGGACTTTGGGAAGGTGATAACTGGGAACATATTGAACAGATTTATGGGGATAGGTATCATTTTTGGAATGCGAACCGTAGATATGTTCGTACGCCGTATGGTGAGAGTTATAATGATTTATTGAAGCGGGTATTTCAGTCGCTTGCGTATATTATGGAGCAAGAAAGCGGGAATGTGCTGGTGCTGTCCCATAGTGCGATTTTATTATCCCTGCGCTGCTATTTGGCAGGACTTTGTATGGATGATGAAACCATGTTGAAATTTCGGACGAGGAATGCGGAACTTGTGGAAATAGATGGTGAGGAAATTCGGAAAGCGATAGAACGGTTTCGGAGAGAAGAAGCAGAGAGATAAAAAGTGGGTCAACCTCAATACCAAAAATGAGAAATTTGAGAAAAGTCTGCAAAGCCTTGAAAATACTGGATTTCTTTGAGGTAGGAAAAAATAGGTTGACCGACTTTTTTTGAGAAAATGGTTGAAAAAATGGGAAAATATGATATGATGAATAAAGAAAGTGTTGAAAACACTGTTGTGGAGAAAGCTCGATATAGTGAGCAATAACATTAATTCATTTTCATAACTCTGTTCGATTTCTCTCTGTGGAGAAAGCTCGATATAGTGAGCAATAACCCTATGCAAATTAGTCAAGAAATTCGATGTACACTTTCTGAATTCCCCACGTGGAGAAAGCTCGATATAGTGAGCAATAACTAGACATAAAAATAACTGCAAAAATAACAATTATCGTGTAGAAAGCTCGATATAGTGAATTGAGATGTTCAATGGTTAAGCAATGTTTTTGGAAAAGTTGTAAAAAATGAAAGAAAAGTAAACAAATAAAGCAAGATATTTGATAAAAAGCAAGTATCTTGCTTTTTTGTTGTGTAATTTATGAAATTTGTTTCTATAAATTTTCATTGAAGTTAACTCCCTTTTCGGAAAAGTGTTACTATTTTATGGATGTATTAAGATAAAGCTGGATAATTTGGAAGGTTTATAATAATTTAGAGGTGTGATAGGAAGAGTGGAAATTTTTAGGAAACTTTTTTAGGGTACAAAAAATAGTATTTATGATAGAGGCATGTTAAAGTTTTTTTGGAAGGAAGAGGAAAGGAGATGATAAGTATGACTATTAAAATGTGTAAGAATGTAGAAGCTCAGATTTTAGCTGCTATTGGAAAAGTTGAAGCTGAAAGTGGAGGTATTTTTTCATATGATAAAGAGAAAAAGATTGTAGATTTTTATTTTGATATAGAAGCTGGAAGCGGACAACTTAGTTATATACCTACTGTTAAAGCAATTAGTCGGCAAGTAAATCATGTGTGGCATATGAAAGGTTTGGAATTTGCTGGAATTGTACATAGCCATCCTGAAAAAGCAAAACCAAATCCATCCAAAGCAGATATAAAAATGGCTAAAAAAATTATGGATTGTAATCAACTAGCTGAAATAATTTTAATTGTTGTGCAAAATAAAAAACTTTTTACATGGATTGTATTTTGGGATGAGAACGGAACACTTGAAATAGAATCATGCACATTACAAATAATATAAAAATTAAACAAAATGTAACGATTGCGGATAATTCTTTTAATATTTGCGTCGGTGACTATGGGATTATTTGAGAATATACTATTATTTGTAACAAGGAAAACGAAAGAAAATCAAACGAATATAAAGTATTAGGAAAATGTGAGGATAAAAAATATGGCTAAAAAAACAAATGATATAACAGTAAGGTCTGATTATATAAAAATTTTATCATCTGTTCTGAGAACTGAATTAAGACGAGATTATGAAGCTGAAGCGGAAAGCAATGAACCATTTTATTGTAGAAAAAAACTTTATAGTGAACAGACATGGTATGACTTGACAGTACAGGTTGGCTATACGATAGATAATAAAATTTTTGAAAAAACAATTTCTATTGAATCACAGTTCGATCATATAGATTCTTTGTATATAACGTGTAATAAAGAAAATCCAAATGAAATATATCATGCTTCAGAATATTTAGATTTAGATATAAATGTATTTTTAATATCAGTATGTGTATTATTGATACCTATAATAATTGTAAGTCTACTTAAATGAAAAGGAGATGATAAATATGACTATTAAAATGTGTAAGAATGTAGAAACTTAGATTTTTGTTACAATTGGAAAAGTTGAAGCTGAAAGTGGAGGTGTTTTTTAAAATGAAAGAATATAAAGGAGAAAAAATTATGATGAAAGAAAAGAAAAATGAAGGAAATGTAGGTAGTTTTGAAATACCAAAATGTGAATTTCGCTATGATAGATGTAGTACCTGTAGATGGTATAATGAGGTAAATGGGAATGGATTCTGCGATTATCATAGAAGAAGGGCTTATTTCAATGACATTGTATGTTGGTTGACCGACGTTTACTGAGAAAATAATTGAAATAATAAGAAAAAATGAAAATCTATAAAGCAAGATATTTGATAAAAATCAAGTATCTTGTTTTTTTAATTATATAAAATGTAATTGTTTTTTTGTTTTATAGATGTAGTAAGATAAAGTTGGATAATTTGGAATTATTATAGGAAAAGTGGAAATTTTTAGGAAACTTTTTTTCGTGTAGAAAATATCATTCAGAATAGGAATATGTTAAAGTTTTCTTAGAGGAAGGAAGATGATAAGGAAATAAAAAAGTGGATAATTCTTTTAATATTTGCGTCGGTGACTATGGAATTATTTGAGTATATACTACTATTTGTAACAAGAAAAATGAAAGAATATAAAGGAGAAAAAGAATTATGATGAAAGAAAAGAAAAATGAAGTTTTAAAAAATGAAGGAAATGTAGGTAGTTTTGAAATGCCAAAATGTGAGTTCTGTTATGACAGATGTGGTATCTGTAGATGGTATAGTCAGGTAAATGGGAATGGATTCTGCGATTATCATAGAAGAAGAGTTTATTCTGGTGACCCTGCATGTGGTATGTATGATTAAAAAATGTTAAAAAGAGAGTAAGAAAAAGTTTGTAAATAATCTTCTATGTTATAAAGAGTAAGATATAGCCCAAATAATCCGATTGTTACAGGCGTAAATATTAACAGAATTATCCATATTTTAGTAGCGGCGGAAACGAATATTATCACGTTTATTTCGATTGTTTAAAAAGTCGGTCAACCTCACCATCAAAAATGACGGACTAGAGAAAAGCCTGCAAAGCCTTGAAAATACTGGATTTCTTTGAGGTAGGAAAAAATAGGTTGACCGACTTTTTTTGAGAAAATGGTTGAAAAAATGGGAAAATATGATATGATGAATAAAGAAAGTGTTGAAAACACTGTAGTGGAGAAAGCT
>CAYMHX010000235.1:0-4008 GCA_964390325.1 uncultured Roseburia sp.
AATTTTCATGCAAAAATCAATCGTTGCTGGTCACGGAGTGAACAGTAACGAATAGTTTCTTGATTTAGGATAGCATAGTAACGACTGTTAATGGCATAATGAGAATACATGATGACCATAACAGTCGTTATTTTGTGCAAAATTGTATACAATATACAATAAATAGGAAAATATAACTATTCAAAATAAAAGAAAAATAGTTATAATTAGTTAGAGAATGCCAAAGGCAGCTTAAAATCTCATTGCAGCACAGTTGTGTGCGGCAATTTTTAATAGATTTTTGCACCAACGTAGTTGGTTGGAACTATGAAGGTACTGAATAGTTACGAAATGATTATATAAAAACGAAAGGAAGACATTATGGGAGGATTTTTTGGAGTAGCATCAAGGGAAGATTGTGTATTTGATTTATTTTTTGGTATTGACTATCATTCCCATTTAGGAACCAGACGAGGTGGTATGACAGTGTTAGGAGAGGAAGGTTTTAACCGTTCTATCCACAATATTGAAAATTCACCATTTCGTACTAAATTTGACAGTGATATTCAGGAAATGAAAGGAAATATGGGAATTGGCTGTATTTCGGATTATGAACCACAGCCATTGATTGTGCGTTCTCATCATGGAACTTATGCCTTGACAACTGTTTCTAAAATTAATAATACAAAAGCATTAATTCAGCAGTTATTTGACATCGGACATGCACATTTCTTAGAAATGAGTGGTGGTGAAATCAATGCAACAGAGTTAGTAGCAGCGTTAATTAACCAGAGAGAGAATTTAATCGAAGGTATTCAGTATGCAATGGATATGATTGACGGTTCATTGTCCATTCTTTTAATGAATGAAGCAGGCATTTATGCAGCGAGAGATAAATATGGAAGAACACCGATTGTTATTGGAAAAAAAGAAGGGGCATTTTGTGCTTCGTTTGAAAATTATGCATATAAAAACCTTGGATATACCGATTATAAGGAATTGGGACCTGGAGAAATTGTAGTTATCAATGACAGAGCCTGTTTAGAACTTGTAAATCCTAAAAAAGAGATGAAAATTTGTACCTTCCTTTGGGTATATTATGGTTATCCTGCAAGTGCTTACGAAGGATTAAGTGTAGAACAGATGCGATATAACTGTGGTTCAAGAATGGCAAAGCGTGATAATGTCAAACCTGATATTGTAGCAGGTGTTCCTGATTCTGGAATTGCGGCAGCAGTTGGTTATGCAAATGAATCGGGTCTGCCATTTTCCAGACCATTTATCAAATATACTCCAACTTGGCCGCGTTCTTTTATGCCGACCATTCAAAGCCAGCGAAAAATGATTGCTAAGATGAAAATGCTTGCGGTGGATGAATTAATCAAGGACAAGAGCATTTTGTTGATTGATGATTCCATTGTTCGTGGTACACAGTTGGGAGAAACAACCGAATATTTATATGACCGCGGAGCAACCGAAGTACATATTCGTCCAGCCTGCCCACCGATTATGTTTGGCTGTAAATATTTGAATTTCTCACGTTCCTCATCGGATAGAGATTTGATTACACGCAGAACGATTGAACGTTTAGAAGGTGGTAAGGTGAGTAAAGAAGTATTGCAGGAATATGCAGACCCGGAATCAGAAAAATATGCAGCAATGATAGAAGAAATTCGGAAAGAATTAAATTTCACATCTTTACAGTATTGTAGATTAGACGATATGTTAGAGTCCACAGGACTTGAAAAGTGTAAACTTTGTACTTATTGCTGGGATGGGAAAGAGTAAATAACAGAACAAGAGCTATTTAGAAAAATATCTAAATAGCTCTTGTTTTTTATGTGAAGAAATGATAAGCTGTATTTAGAAGAATTGTAACTATTCAGAGCAGTTCAAAACACTTGCTGTTTTGAACAAAAGAAAGTGTTTCAAGAGTGAACAAATCCCATCGGCGAACCCGATTTTTATGGATTTGTGAATCGTAATTATGAAGGATAATTACGAAGAATTTCTAAATAGGTGGTGATGAGCATGGGATTTGCAGAAACATTTAAAGCCTTATCCGACCCCATTCGGCGTGAAATTTTAGAAATGCTGAAAGAAAAACGAATGTCAGCAGGAGAAATCGTCAGTCACTTTGACATGACAGGTGCAACGATTTCGTATCATCTTAGTATTCTAAAGAAGGCTGATTTGGTGAAGGAAACAAAGAAAAAGAACTTTATTTATTATGAGCTGAATGCCTCCGTAGTGGAGGAGGTTCTGCTTTGGTTATCAAAGTTAATGGAGAAAGAGAGTGATGTTACAAATAAAAAATCTGACAAAACACTATAAAGGAAGCAAAAAAGGTGTTACAGGAACTTTAAAAATATCTTTTTGATGGCAGATGCAAATTTGCGATTTGCATTCTCCGTTGCGTAAACGTTTTGTAATGAAAATTAGAATGGAGGTTTTTATGAAAAATTATAAAAAAACATTGATTCTTACAGGAATTGTGATATTAATGCCGATTGTTGTCGGATTATTATTGTGGAACCAGCTTCCGGAGCGTATGGCAACACATTTTGCATCAGATGGTACGCCAAATGGATGGTCACACAGAGGTTTTGTTGTATTTGGTTTGCCATTATTTTTACTTGCTATACAGGTGCTTTGTATGGGAGTTACCTTAGCTGACCCGAAGAAAAATAATATTAATGAAAGACTTATGGGAATGATTTTGTGGTTTACTCCTATTATTTCTGTTTTGAGCGAATTGTATATCTATGGATATGCTCTTGGTTTTCAAAAGAATGTTACAGCTTATGTATCCGGATTGATGGGAGTATTATTTATTATTATCGGAAATTATCTTCCAAAATGCCGTCAGAATTATACGATGGGAATTAAACTTCCGTGGACTTTAGAAGATGAGGATAATTGGAACCATACACACCGAATGGCAGGATATTTGTGGATAATTTGTGGCTTTGTAGTGATTGTGAATGTTTTTTTGAACTGGGAATGGCTGATGTTTGCAGTAATTGCAGTAATGGTGATTATACCAACAGTATATTCTTATCTGTATTATAGAAAATTTGGGTAACTATTCAGAGCAGTTCAAAACACTTGCTGTTTTGAACAAAAGAAAGTGATTCAAAGTGTGCAAAAAGCTCATTGCGGCACAATTATACATAATTGTGCCGCAATTTTTAATAGATTTTTGCATTGTAACTATGAAGGTACGGAATAGTTACAAATTTGGAAAAGAGGAAAATTAAAAGGAGAAAATATGACAGGTGTAGTAAGTAGTGGCAGTATTGTCACAATGTGTATCACATTATTTATTTCATTGGTTTTACCAATTCTTTTATTGATAATTTATGCAGGAAAGCATAAAGGAGAGGGCGTAGTGAAAGCGTGGCTTTTGGGTGCGGCAGGCTTTTATATCACCCAGCTTGTCATTCGCACTACTATTTTATCGGTTCTTAGTATGACAGAATGGTTTATGCAATTTGTCGAGAATTATTATTTTATTTATGTACTATTGCTTGGTGTTACAGCGGCGTTATTTGAGGTTGTAGGAAGATATGCGTGTGCGAAAATATTAAGTAAAAATGAGCTGACTTTTACAAAAGCAGTTTCATCAGGTTTAGGACATGGCGGGATTGAAGCAATGGTTTTGCTTGGCATTACTTACATCAATAATTTGCTCTATGCCGTAATGATTAATAATGGAACTGTCGAAACAGTCATTGCAGAAGCTGAGACGGCTGGTGTAGACCTAAGCCAGATTTATACTTTTATAGAAACGTTAGTGAATACACCTGCCCCAATGTATCTTTTGGCTGGATATGAGCGTATTTTATCGATGATAGCACATGTGGCAATGACATTAGTTGTGTTTTATTTTATGTGGAAAAAGCAGACAGCAAAAGGAATTGGTATTTGTGTGCTATACCATACCCTGCTTGATGCGGGAATGGGTATTATCAGTGGACTTGCAACCCCTTATATGGGTTCTGTTATTTCACAGAATACAAGTTATGT
>CAYMHX010000236.1:0-3962 GCA_964390325.1 uncultured Roseburia sp.
CCTACGAGTGAGGGAGGCAGTCTTCCCATTTTAGCAACGGCCCTGGTAGCTACAGGAAGTACGCTGGATGATGTTGTATTTGCAGAATTTAAGGGGACTGGTAATATGGAGCTGGTATTGGACCGAAAACTTTCTGAAAAACGTGTATTCCCTGCAATTGACATTGTAAAGTCCGGTACAAGGAGGGATGATTTGCTCTTAGATAATGAGGAGCAGGAAGCAATGGATATGATGAGGAAGGCATTTAATGGTATGCGGACAGATGAGGCTGTAGAAAATGTGTTAAATATGTTTGCACGCACAAGAAATAATAAAGAATACATTGCAACCGTAAAGAAAAATCGAATTTTATAATAATGTAAAAAAACACTTGCGTTTCTTACCATTCTATGCTATTCTAAATACGCTGTTTATCGGGATACAAGTTTATTTAATAAAATTTAGATAAGCTTAAAACAGTGGACAACAGAGTAGCAGAAGAAAGAAATCATTTTTGTGAAATGTAATCGTGTAGATTCTCTGTATAAGTATCATATGCGAATCGGGTATACGGGTACAGTGATGTCTGATAGTAAGATATCCCAGAGAATACGAACATGCAAAACTATAAAACGATAAGATTAAAAGAGGTGAAAATAATGAGAGAAGGAATCCATCCAGATTATCATCAGGCAACTGTTACATGTAACTGTGGTAACACATTTGTAACAGGTTCTACAAAACAGTCAATCCACGTAGAAATTTGTTCTAAATGCCATCCATTCTACACAGGACAGCAGAAATCTGCAAGAGCTGACGGACGTATTGATAAATTCAATAGAAAATATGGCATTAAGTAATATAGAATGCACAGCGATAAGGTTGAGGTTATGTAATCTCAACCTTTTTTAAAGTTTGGAAAGGAGGCGAGGCAGTATGAGGTACTCCGGAATTGGTGGGCAGGCTGTGATGGAGGGCGTAATGATGAAAAATCAGGATAAATACGCCGTAGCAGTCAGAAAGCCAAACAAAGAAATAGAGATTATGATTTCTGAACATACAGGAATTATGAAGGACTCAAAAATCAAAAATATGCCGATTGCAAGAGGCGTATTTAATTTTATAGATTCGTTGGTACTGGGAATGCAGACATTAACATTTTCTGCTTCTTTTTTTGAGGATGAGGAAGAAGTAAAGAAAACGGAGATGAAACAAAAGATGTCTGAGGAAGAACTGGCAGAGCAGAAAAAACGCGAGAAAAAGAAAGAAGATGCTGTTATGGGAGGTACCGTAGCATTGTCGATTGTACTTGCCGTGGGATTGTTTATGTTGCTCCCGTATTTTATTTCTTCTTTTTTTCAAAAGTATATTACTTCCCGTTTGGTATTAGGGTTATTAGAAGGTGGCATCCGTTTGACGATTTTTATTTCTTATGTAGGATTGATTTCGTTGATGGAGGACATTAAAAGAGTATATATGTATCATGGTGCAGAACACAAATGTATTAATTGCATTGAGCAGGGCATGGATTTAACTGTAGAAAATGTAAGAAAAAGCTCCAGACTGCACAAACGTTGTGGAACGAGTTTTTTATTGATTGTTATGTTTATTAGTATTTTGTTTTTTATGATGATTCGTGTAGACTCTGCTATTTTAAAGGTATGTCTGCGAGTGTTGTTTGTTCCGGTGATTGCAGGTGTATCGTATGAATTTATCCGTTTGGCTGGAAGAAGTGAAAATGCTTTTGTAAATTTGCTTAGTAAACCGGGACTTTGGCTTCAGAAAATTACAACGAGAGAGCCGGAAGATGATATGATAGAAGTGGCAATTCAATCGGTTGAGGCTGTGTTTGATTGGAAGGCTTATGTAGAGGAAATTCGTAGAGAAAAATAGAGTATTGTTAAAAATAGAAAATTCGTAACTATGAAGTACTGAATAGTTATGTGATTTTTATGAATGATGATAAATGAACAGTAATAAAAAATTGCAGATGAATAAGTTTAGAAAGGTTTGATTTTTATGACCTATCGAGAAATAATGACTTGGGGTGAGAACTGTTTATCGGAAGCTGAAATTGCAGATGCGAGGACAGATGCGTGGATGCTTTTGGAATGGACTGCCCGAATTGATAGAAGTTTTTATTATATGCATATGAATGACGAGATACCACAGGACCATCAAATCGAATATGAAGTTGCATTAAAGAAAAGAGCAGAGCATATTCCATTGCAGTATATCATTGGTGAAACAGAGTTTATGGGTCTGCCATTTAAGGTAAATTCCAGTGTATTGATTCCAAGACAGGATACGGAAACTTTAGTAGAGGAAGCTTTAAAATTGGCAAAGCCAAAGATGAAAATACTGGATATGTGTACAGGCTCCGGATGTATTATTATCAGTATGTTGTATCATGGAAAAGAATTGGAAGGTTATGCGGCAGATATTTCAAAAGCTGCTGTAAATGTGGCAAAGGAAAATGCAAAGTTAAATCAAGTATCTGTTTCATTTGAAACCAGTGATTTGTTTAGCAACATCAAAGGAACATACGATATGATTGTTTCCAATCCACCCTATATTCGGACAGAAGAAATTGCAAGGTTAATGCCTGAGGTTCAATTATTTGAGCCTTATAACGCCTTAGATGGAAAAGAAGACGGATTGTTCTTTTATCGAAAAATTATAAAAGAGGTAGGGAATTACTTAAATGCTAAGGGTTTTCTTTTGTTTGAGATTGGGTTTGACCAAGGGGAAGAAGTATCGGAACTGATGGTGGAAGCTGGTTTTGAAAATGTAAAGGTTGTGAAAGATTTAACAGGCAATGACCGTGTGGTGCTTGGAAATTTGCAATAAATTTTTGCATTGTAACTATGAAGGTATTGAATAGTTACAATCGTTATAAGAAAGTTTCGATAACGGTGAATATAAGATTTGTATTCAGTATGGAGGAAAATTATGTTTGATAGATTAGAAGATTTATTAATTCGTTTTGAAGAATTAATGAGTGAGTTAAGTGAGCCGGATGTGGCAAATAATCCAACTCGTTTTCGTAAGTTGATGAAGGAGCAGAGTGATTTGACTCCAATCGTAGAGGCTTACAAGGAGTATAAACAGTGTAAGCAGAATATTGAAGATTCTTTACTGATGTTAGAAGAAGAATCCGATGAAGAAATGCGTGAGCTTGCAAAAGAAGAATTGAATGATTCTAAGGCAAGAGTAGAGGAATTGGAAAATGAATTAAAGATTTTACTTCTTCCAAAAGACCCTAATGATGACAAGAACGTTATCGTGGAAATTCGTGCAGGTGCAGGTGGCGAGGAAGCGGCATTATTTGCAGCAGAAATTTACCGTATGTATCAGCATTATGCAGAATCTAAACGTTGGAGAACAGAAATGATGGAAGTGGATGATACAGGAATTGGCGGTATGAAAAGCGTGTCCTTTATGATTAATGGACAGGGTGCTTATTCTGTAATGAAATATGAGTCCGGTGTACATCGTGTACAGCGTGTGCCAGAGACAGAGTCAGGCGGACGTATTCATACTCCTACGATTTCCGTTGCAGTTATGCCGGAGGCAGAAGATGTAGAAATCCAGATTGATGAAAAAGATATTCGTATTGACGTAATGAGAGCTTCCGGTAACGGTGGTCAGTGTGTAAATACAACAGACTCTGCAGTACGTTTAACACATTATCCTTCCGGTATCGTAGTTTACAGCCAGACAGAAAAATCACAGCTTCAAAATAAAGCAAAAGCATTTGCATTACTTCGTGCAAAACTTTATGACATTGAATGCCAGAAAGCACATGATGCAGAGGCAGAACTTCGTAAGAGTCAGATTGGTACAGGTGACCGTTCTGAAAAAATCAGAACCTATAACTTCCCACAGGGGCGTGTGACAGACCATAGAATTAACCTTACACTTTATAAGCTGGATAAGATTATGAATGGGGATATTCAGGAAATTATTGATGCTTGTATTGC
>CAYMHX010000237.1:0-3905 GCA_964390325.1 uncultured Roseburia sp.
TTCTTATATACGGACATCCGAAAAAAGCAAAGAGAGAAACCAACCTTCCGTTCTTCAATAACCTTCCAAAAATAAAACCGTCACTAATACAAAAAACAATTACAGTTCACCCACGCCATTCGCAAAGACGACTTCGTCGTTTTCTATAATGATTGGCTTTCCTGCACAATGAACCTTTCCATCTGCCACAGTCACAACACTGTCATCTATCAGATTCACATAATTTCCATCTTCTAATTCCACTTCCACATCAGCTTCTTTTACCTTAAAACTAAAAATTCCCACTAATTTTCCTTCTTTACTGATATGGGATGCAACTGCAATATCATCTTCATCAAATGCTTTGATAGAGTATGTACTATTGGTAAGAATTGAATTCTTTTTAAACGCATATAATTTCTTCATTAATTCAGTGAAATCAATGCCTGTATTCCAATTTACCACATCTTTATTAAATAAATCAGGAAGGTTTGCATCTGCCATTTCCTGACCGTTATAGATTAAGGTCATACCTTTTTGGAAATAAATAAATGCTGTCCAGTTTTTTAATTCTTCTTTTGTCTGGATAAAGGATGCTGCACGGTCTTGGTCATGATTTTCCAAATAACGCAGCTTCACATAATTTGCAGGATAGATAGCTTCCTGAAGGTTTACTCTGTCTGTATAAGCACTCAATGGAATTTTTCCATCTGCATAATTGCGGAAAATTTTGTGAATGTCATAATCATAACACATATCAAATGCCTGGTACATTTCGCTGTCAGAATGTGCCACAAGACCTTCTGAACGTAAATAAGTGATAAATTCAGGCTCTACTGACTCACTCAGCCACAAACAGTCAGGGTTTACTTCTGCCACTTCTTTTCTTGCTCTTTTCCAAAATTCAATTGGAATTAATGGTGCTACGTCACAACGGAAGCCGTCTACAATACCAGCCCACATTTTTAAACTTTCAATCTGATAATCCCATAAATCCTGATTGTTATAATCCAAATCTACAATATCTGTCCAATCCCCTACATGATTGCCCATCGAACCGTTCGGTTTTCTAAAAAAGTATTCCGGATGATTTTCTACAAGCCAAGAATCTGGTGATGTATGGTTATATACTACATCAATGATACATTTCATGCCTTTTTCATGGATTGCATTTACTACAGACTTAAAATCCTCCATTGTACCAAATTCCGGATTAATTGCACGATAATCCTTATTTGCATACGGACTGCCAAGCTCGCCTTTTTTCGCCTTTTCTCCTACCGGATGAATTGGCATAAACCAAATAATGTCTGTTCCTAATGCCTTGATACGGTCTAAGTCACGCTCTACTGCTGCAAAAGTTCCTTCTTCACTGTAATTTCGGATATAAACCGAATACATGACTTGATTTCTTAACTCTACTTTCGTCTTTTTTGCCATAGTAATCTCCTCTAGCTCTTTGTTTTTATAAAAATCATGAAACTTTCTATTTCCATGATTTTGACCAACTCTATCCACCTAAAACAATTTAATTCAATCCTCTAAAACCTTTTCCAATAATTTCACTACTATTTGTAATCGCAATAAACGCCGACGGCTGATTTAATCGGATAAAATTACGAAGTTCCACAGCCTGACTACGGTTCATAACGGTAATAATAATTGTTTTTTTCCGATGCTGGTAAGTACCTTCTGCATCATAAATTGTTGCACCGCGGTGCAATTCATTCATAATGAAATTACAGATTGGCTCAGGGTCTTCACAAATAATGGTAAAATATTTACACAAATTGATACTTTCAATCACATTATCCACAACTAACGATTTTGCAAGCAAACCACATAACGAAAACAAACCTGTCTGTGCATTAAATACAAAACACGCCGCTACTACAATCAATAAATCCGAAATCAACAATGCTGAACCGATGTTTAATTTCGTATATTTTCGTAAAATCATAGCAATAATATCTGTCCCGCCACTTGATGCATCCATATTGAAAAAAACAGCTGAACTAAAGGCAGGTAATACGACTGCAAATATTAATTCCAATAATGGTTCTTCTGTCAAAGGTGCTGTCATTGGATAAATTTTTTCGGAAAAACTAAGACCTAATGACATCACAATGCTAATATATGCTGTCTTTACCCCAAATCCTTTTCCTAAAAAAATAAACCCGATTAGCAGTAATATCATATTAATAATAAAGGTGATATTCCCAGGTGTTACAGGAAGTATTTCACTTAATACTACCGCTAGACCTGTTACACCCCCAAATGAAAAATGATTCGGAAACTTAAACGCATAAATACCTATCACCATAATATAGGTAGCACCTGTCAATATGGCATACTCAATGACGGTCTTTTTGATTTTGCTCATACTGTTAATCCGTTCCATTCGCTTCTGTGCATCTGTATTATTCATACCCTTCTTCTCCTAACTATTTATACATTTATAGCTTCCGATTTTCACAAAATTTTACTTCCATTTGCTTCCAGCTTAAACTTCGCCCCAAGCATTTCTGCTGCACCTCTGCACATCATCATTCTTCCTAAAAAAATCTCAAAGTATTCATACATGGTACAGATTGTTTCATCAATCTCAAGACTGAGTTTAATCTCGTTCTTCTCTGTATTAATAAAAAGCTCTGCTGCAGTAACAGCATAATTAACTCTATCATGGATATCAAAATTTTTCCTATCTTGGGGTCTGACACGATTACGTCTTACATCTGTCTTATCTGCAATAATCAAAGCTGCCGAAACTGCATCCTTTGCACCACCTGTCGATTCATCATGGTTACCAATTGCAGAAACTACGGTTACTCTGTCTTCTATGCTCATATCCGTATCTCTTAAAATCGTATTTGCCAGAACGGCTCCATGTTCTGCATGATGGCTTCGGTTTACCGCATTTCCAATATCATGCATAAAACCAGCAATCTTTACCAATTCAATTTCTTTTTCACTATAACCAAAGTTTTGTAAAATAAAAGCTGCCCGTTCTGCCACAATGGAACAATGTGCCTTTTCATGCTCGGTATAACCTAAAACCCCTAAATTATCATTCCCTTTTTTTAAAAAAGCTAATACTTCCTCATTCTTGCAAATTTCCTGATATGTCATTCTGACCTTTCCATCCCCCTTTTTTACGTCTCGGTAACGTTTTCTTTCTATCTATTATGAACGATTTTTTCAAGCTCTGCAACTATATCTTTCTTCTATATATTCGGCGATTAAAAACTTCGCCTCATATATAGACCCTCCGGGGGATGCACACACACGCGTATAAGGAATTTGTCACTTCGTGACCGCGTGTGGCGCAGGCGTGATTTTCAATCACCGCCTATATATTTCAATTCTATTGTAACTATTCGTTACTGTTCACTCCGTGACCAGCAACGAGTGATTTTTGCATGAAAATTTGCTTCGCAAAGCAAAAATCAACCCCTGAATCATGTTCTTACGCAGCCAAACAGCAAGCGTTTGGCTGACGTGTGAAAAGTAACAACTATTCAAAGCAGGTCAAAACACTTGCTGTTTTGACCAAAAGAAAGTGATTGAGATGTGCAAAAATCTTATTGCAACACAATTCTGTAAAATGGTGCTACAATTTGTGCAGCAATTTTTAAAAATACAAAAGCAGTCTATTTTTAGACACAAAAAAAGCCCCAAACCCACATATTTGCTAGGCTTGCGACTTCTAAATGCACCCTCAGGGGCTCGAACCCTGGACACCCTGATTAAGAGTCAGGTGCTCTACCAACTGAGCTAAGGGTGCGTTCTTTCAACAAGACTAATCATATAACATTTTCAAATATTTGTCAATACTATTTTTCAAGTTTTTTATTGTAACAGTAACTACATAGTTACTGTTCACTCCGTGACCAGCAACGAGTGATTTTTGCATGAAAATTTGCTTC
>CAYMHX010000238.1:0-3886 GCA_964390325.1 uncultured Roseburia sp.
CAGGCGGTAATTATTAATCACCGCCTATATATTACAATTATTTTCTATATAAAAGCCTCATTTTATATTCTCTAATTTTAGCAGCATATTTACTAGTCATAATAACCCCTACAATCATCATTCCAAATACAATTCCCAAACATAACCCGCCAAAATAATTATCTTCATTCCCAGTAAAAAATAATATTATATATATAAGATTTGCTATTAATCCTCCAATAAAAAGTATATGCATTCGTCTTGTTACTCTCTGTTTATCTTCATTGCTATATTCTGCAACTTTTAATACTGTTTCTTCTAATTCTTTATTCATTTTCTCACTTTTCCTCTCTCCATCTAACAACTCTCGAAGTTCCACCTTATAATAATCAGCCAGCTCTATAAGAATATCCAAATCTGGCAAATTAGTTCCTGTTTCCCACCTTGAAACAGTTCTGCGAGATACATTTAATTGTTCTGCAAGTTGTTCTTGTGTAAGCCCCTTTTCTTTACGAAGCCCTTTCATAAAACTTCCGATTTTTATTTGATTCATAAATCACTCTCCACTTCTAAATATTTTTATACCTTATAAAATAAGTGTACCTAATATTTTCTTGATCAAAATAAACTTATTATTCTTTAATATAAGTAATATATAGTTTTGAATAGCAACATTTATCTTATAAGCGATATATTTTTATCTATAATTACACAAATACATAATAATTTTGTCTGTATAAAAAAGATAATCATAAATTTTCTTTATAAAAAATAAAACTTTGTGCAGTATTTTAAATTTGCTCATTTATAGTTTTTATTTTGAAACAAATCAGCTAAAACGTTATTTTCTTTCGCTTATAAATAGCTATATAAAACTCCTTCCTTATACAGCTACTATATAAATTTATCTTCCAAATTCACAGGACATAAAACGAGCAACCTCTCTATAAATCATAATGCGACATATTATGTCTATTTGTAAATCCAGCTCCACTATCCTAAATTAACAAATTAAAAATGAGTAAATCTCAAAAATGCACAACCATTCCATAAATTTGTGCCAAATTTTAGATTTACTCATTCATAATAACAATCTTATATTTTCCCTCGAACTGTTTGAATCTCTTTTAATACCACATCATACTGTGCCAATAACTCTTGATAGTTCTTATCAATATACTCCACATCTCCAGTTTTTCCAGCATTTTCATGTTCTAATGCCATCTGATACAATTTCTTAGCACCAATATTTTCAGCCGTATTTTTCAATCCATGTACTTCAATAGTATAATTCGTATAATCTTTTTCATTTACTAACTGTTCTAATTTTTTCAAACGTTTGCTTCCATATTTTTGTACCACATCCATTACCTGATAATAATCATCCCATGTACCGCCACAGTTTTTAATACCTGTTTCTGCATCCATATACAAAAGTGTTTTTTCCTCTTTTTCTTCCTCTGCATTACTTTCAGGCATAAATAAACTTACGATATTCGCATTAATATAAGAAATCTTATTCTTAGGAATAAATTCCAATAACATCTTTTCAAGTTTATTGATGTCTACTGGTTTTGACAAACATCCATCAAATCCAAGCATCATCATATCTTCCTTTATATTATTTTCTACACTTGTAGTAAGTGCAACAATCGGTAATGTACCATGTGTTCCTTTATCCATCTCACGAATACGAAGCATTGTTTCCACGCCATCCATTCCAGGCATCATATGGTCCATAAAAATCACATCATAATCTTTCTGACTGATTACATCAATCGCCATATAACCACTGTCTGCACTATCTGCCTCAATATCATATTTTTGCAATAATCCTGAAATTGCCTTTATATTCACCTCATTATCATCTACCACCAATATCTTAGCCGTAGTAATAAATGCCTGATGGAACTCTTTTTCTTCTGCTTCTTCTAAGATAAAATCAACCTCTCCAATCGGTCTCTCATCCACAATTTCTTGTATAAACGTAATAACAATTTTAGTACCCTTACCATACTCACTTTCTACCTGAATATCGCCATCTATCTGTTCAATCAAACCTTTTACAATAGCAATTCCAAGACCCGCACCTTCTGCTCTACGTTTCCCTTTTGCATCAAGCTGTGAAACCTTTTCAAAAATCTGTTCCACATCTTTTTCTTTCATACCAATACCAGTATCTGTTACAACAATCTCTATTTGAATTTGTGTTTCCGTTCTCCACTTACTATGTACGTCTAATGAGACACTGCCTTCACTGGTATATTTTACAGCATTATTCATAATATTCGTCAAAATTTCACGAATAGCAATAGGTGTACCCTTCATACGATATGGAAGCATCGAATCAATATTCGTATAATATTCCAATCCTTTTTCTTTTGCTTGATTTGCAATTGTATTACTTACCTCCTCAAGCAAAGATTGTGTATAATATGCCTCTGTATTTGTTTCCACTTTTCCGGTCTCAATCTTAGAAACATCTAATACATCGTTCATTAAATGCAATAATTTTTTTGCAGAACGCCGAATATCAAATGCATATTCCTGTGTAAGAGGCGGATTATTCTTCTGTTGTAAAATCAATTCAGAAAAATCAACAATGGTATTCATCGGAATACGAATTTCACGAGAAACATTTGCAAGAAATGCCGTTTTTTCTTCATCAGCCTTTTCCGCTTTATCCTTCAAATGTAAAATCTCATTTGTATACTCATTCAAGAAAGACATATCAAAGGTCCAAACCAAATAACCTCGTAATATATTACCTTCTCTAATATCCGATACACGAATTTCTACATATAAACCATCTTTCCGATAAACGCCTTCCCCCTCTTTAATCAACTGGACTAATCCTTCTTTTTCCTGCTCCGTTTCCATATTCATAATAGCAGGATAACGACGAATTATTGTACTATTTGCATACAGCACATTAAAATCTGTATCTACTACAATTAATCCCTCTTTCGTATTATCCATAATATTTTCTTTTGCCAAAACTACGGTATCTAATAAACCATACGTTTTTGTAAGCACAAGCAACAATCCCATACAACAAATCAATGCCAATATGACAAAATCTATCGGGCTATTTTGAAATACAATCTGTAATATAAGAGCTGAAATTGGTAGCAAAACAACCATTGCCAGCAATTGATTTCTTTTACGCTGTATACCATTGCTTTCTGGGATTTTTCGTATTATCATTCCTGCCCCAAATACCATTAATAAAAACTGACCAATTGAAAAAACATAATACATAATATTTGGTTCTAACTTTAAATATGGAACAATAAAATCTTTCCCAATTTCAATCGGAGTATATACCAACTCATGAAAATGATTCAGTATCGTCATAACAGAAAGTACCAATGAAAATGACATCATTCCATAAACAGCTTTTTTTTCTATCTTTATATCACAATAATGATATAAAAACATCAAAAAACTTAATAAGGTAAACGATTTAAAAATATATGCCATATTATGTACCATCTGCATAAATACTAAATTTGTATCACACATTTCCAAATAATACATCAGCACACTAACTGTTGCACCTGACACCGTCAAAAGCAGCCATTTTAAATTCTGAGAAGCTTGCTTTCTCGACCAGAATATAATCATTGAAATACCAAATCCCACTGCAAATAACATCATATATTGCAAAAACATAATTTTCTCCTTTGCATCAAATTACTCATTTGTAATTATTCCGTTAGAACAAAAAATAAAACGACAATTTCACCATATTCTATATGATATTTGAAGAAAGTCACTTCGTCAAGTGAAAAAAAGTTGACAATTTCGATTTCTTATAGTATAGTAAGTGATGTGCTAATATCATATAGCAATGCTGATATGGCTCAGTCGGTAGAGCGTCACCTTGGTAAGGTGGAGGTCACGG
>CAYMHX010000239.1:0-3880 GCA_964390325.1 uncultured Roseburia sp.
AATGCCGTTTACATTTGGAAGTACAGAAAATTCAGGATTAGACTGGAATGGTATTATACGGGGATTGCGGGAAATTGGTTATCAGGGAACGTTGAGCTTTGAAACTTTCCCATGTGTTAATATGTTTCCAAAACCTATGACAAATACTGTTTTACAGACGATTTATGAAATAGGACAATATCTGGCAGCGGAAATAGAAAAGAAATAGAAGGAAAAAGAAGATGAAAATTGGGATGATTGGAACCGGACGGATTGCGGAACGATTTATATGGGAAGTACAGGAAATAGAAGGTATAGAAGTTTATGCGGTCTGTAATCCAAATTTGCTAAGTGCCAAGAAGTTTGTGGAGAAGTGGAATATTCCTTGTTATACGGCAGATGCCGAAGATTTTAAAGATGAAGTGGAGGCAGTTTATGTTGCTACACCGCATCAGACACATTATGATTATGTGAAACAGATGCTTTCTTATGGAATCCATGTACTGTGCGAGAAACCGATGGTATTATCAAAGATTCAAGCAGAAGAATTATATTCACTTGCAAAAGAAAAAAATTGTGTTCTAATGGAAGCAGTTAAGACGGCATATTGTCCGGGATTTTTAGGAATTTTGGAAATTATAAAAAGTGGAAAAATAGGTAAAGTGCGTGATGTAGAAGCATGTTTTTCTAAATTGACACCGACTAATTTACGAGAAATGACAGATTTAGCATGTGGTGGGAGCTTTACTGAGTTGGCATCGTATTCTTTACTTCCAGTCGTGAAGCTTTTGGGAATGAAACCTGTAGATATCAAGTTTTATTCTATACCCGGTGCAAATGGTGTAGATATTTATACAAAAGCAGTTTTAGACTATGGTACAAAGATTGCTACGGTAAAAACAGGACTTGGAGTAAAATCAGAGGGACAACTTCTTATCTCTGGAACAAAAGGTTATCTTTTAGCAGAATCTCCATGGTGGTTGACAAAGAAGTTTGAAGTAAGATATGAAGACCCGAATAAACGTGAATTATATACTGCAGCATTTGAGGGGGCAGGGTTAAGATATGAAATACAAGAATTTATAAATCGAATTGCTATAAATAATGAAAATCATATGGATAATACGGAAGACTTTATTGGACTAACAGCAGAGGAAAGTATTTGGATGGCTGAAGTAATGGAGCAGTTTTTAAAACAAAGAAACTGTAAAGAAGTTTCAGAAGAAGAAAAAAAAGCTGTAAATATTTGGGCTCATAGAGGATGCAGTATGGCATATCCTGAGAATACATTAGAAGCATTTAAGGCAGCAGCCGATATAGATGGAATTACAGGAATTGAATTGGATGTTCAATTGACAAAGGATAGAGAAATTGTGGTTATCCATGATGAAACTGTTGATAGGACAACGAATGGAACAGGAAAAGTCTGTGAATACACATTGAAAGAATTAAAACAGTTAAGAATTGCATCTGTAAATGGTGATGAGACACAGATACCGACATTGGAAGAAGTATTTGAAACCTTAGAAGATGCTTGTAAGAAAAATGGATTGCTTATTAATATTGAATTGAAAAATAGTAAAATTCGATATGAAGGAATGGAAGAATCGGTTTTAGCATTAGTTAAAAAATTTGAATTGAAAAAAAATATTGTGTATTCTTCTTTCTTAGCAGAATCCATGGGATTGATAAAAGAACTGGAACCAACAGCACAAACAGGAATTTTGAGTGGTTCTATGCAATGTTGTTTGGATGGTGCAAAGAAAATGAAGGCGGATGCACTACATCCTTGGATTGGTGGATTTGATATCACATTAGAAGAACGAGAAGAAATTGGAAGTATGCCTGTACGTGCATATAATGGAGAAGAACCGTTTTTTGGACAAGACAGACAGTTGAAAGAAAGAGATTTAAGAAAATATACAGCATTTGGTGTGACAGATATAATTACAAATGTACCTGAGTTGTATTTAGAAAATGAGAAGAATTTGTAAAAAAATCTTCTTTTAACAGGGGATAGAAAGAGAGGAAGATATGGCGGTTACATACGAAGAATCCTATTTTGAGGGAGAAACGAGAGACGGATTTTATATTGAACCGATGGTGAAACGTGCATGGGCAGCAGAAGTAGAAGTATTACAGGAGATTGCAAGAATCTGTGAAAAGTATGATATACAATATTTTGCTGAATGGGGAACTTTACTTGGTGCAGTCAGGCATAAAGGGTTTATTCCATGGGATGATGATTTAGATATTGGTATGAAACGAGAAGATTATCGTAAATTTGAAACTGTTGCAAAACAGGAATTACCGGAAGGATTTTTATTATTAAATATATATACAGAGCCTGAATACAAAGGTCTTGTATCACGTGTCGTAAATACTGCATCGGTTAGGTTTGATAAAGAACATATGGAACGGTTTCATGGATTTCCATATTCCGCAGGTGTTGATATTTTCCCTGTCGATTATATACCAAGAGATAAGGAGGCAGAGTCATTGCAATGTCAGCTTGTACATTTGGTAAGAGGGATAACAGAACATATGACAATGGAAATGCCGACAGACCCGGAGGTGATTACAGCAATTGCACAGATACAGCAGTTATGTGGTGTAAAATTCCATGATAGAGAACCACTTTTAAAACAAATGTTATATTTGGTGGATAATTTATGTGCGCTCTATACAGCAGAAGATTCGGATGAACTTACATCTATGCCGGATTTAGCAAATGGTTGGGATTATCATGTGAAAAAGGAATCTTATGAAAAATTTATTATGATGCCGTTTGAAAAAATAAAGATACCGGTTCCAGTGGGATATGATGAAATATTAAAAATAAAATATGGACCGGATTATATGACACCAAAACAGCGTCCAAGTTCACATGAATATCCATTCTATAAAAGACAAGAGAGACAATTTTGGGAAAATAAATAATCTTTTTTATTACAGTAGAGGTTATAATTATGATTCAGATATCAGAAGACTTTTTTAAAGAAGAAATCAGGTGTGATTTTACAGTACCGGAACTTATGAAACGGACATGGGCAGCAGAGATGAAAGTTCTTAGCCAGTTGCAGGAATTTTTTAAAGAACATAATTTGACTTATTATGCGGAAGTTGGAACTCTGCTTGGTGCAGTCAGACATAAGGGATTTGTGCCGTGGGATGATGATATTGATATCTGTATGAAAAGAGATGATTATATGCGTTTTATGGAGCTGGCAGATAAATTGCCTGCTCCACTTAAATTATTGAGTATTTATCATACAGAGGGATTTAAAAATTTTCATGCAGTAGTATCAAATACCAGAAAAGACAAGCTTGAGTATGATGAAGAACATATGGAACAATATTATGGCTGTCCATTTATTATTAATATTGATGTATTTCCATTTGATTATATTCCAAGAGATAAAAATGCAAGAGATTTTCAGAGAAATTTATATCATATTGCATATGAACTTGCATTTAAATATGATACAGAATATGGAACAGAAGAATATGAAAAACATCTTGCAATATTAGAACATTATGTGGGAGGAAAATTTGACCGAAGCAGACCATTACTTTCACAGATTACACAGCTTGCAGACCGAATAGCAGCAATGTGCAAAGAAGAGGACGCAGACTTGATAGATTATTATCCAAAATTGGTACAATTTGAAAACCCGAGACTGCATGATAAGCGAGGATATGAGAGTACGGTAATATTGCCATTTGAGTGTATGGAAGTGACAGCACCGGTATGGTATGAACAGGCAACAAGAGAAATTTATGGAAATTATGAGGTATTTGTGAAGGGAACAAGTTCACATGGCTATCCTTTTTATAAAGACCAGTGGGAGTATTTTAGACTGTTGGCACAGTTTGATGAGCGTGTGAAACGGATGGTAGA
>CAYMHX010000240.1:0-3840 GCA_964390325.1 uncultured Roseburia sp.
TAAATTTATCAAAGAAAGAAAAAGCTTGAAATATCAAAGCTTTTATGTTATTATCTATAAAGTTATGAGTAGATTTTTTGAGAAAGTAGTTTTTGATAAATAAACAAACCTAATCAGAATGATAAAGGTATTGAATAATTACATTTTATTTTTAAAAGGAGGTATAAATTGTGTCAGTTTTGAAGATGATTTTAACAATTGTATTTATTATAATTAGCATCGCATTAACAGTGATTGTTTTGATGCAGCAAGATAAAAATGCAGGGCTTGGAGCTTTGGCAGGTGGTTCTGAAACATATTGGAGTAAGAACAAAGGCCGTTCAGTAGAGGGAATGCTCAATAAGGTTACAAAAATTCTGGTTGCAGCATTTATGATTCTTGCAGCAGTATTAAATATGGGTATTTTTTAAGAAACAAATGAGACTGTCGTTGCGTGTGCTGCGGTAGTCTTTTTTTATTCTATTTCTATATAGGAAAAGAATGTTTTGGGGAGGATTATGAATAGCGAATTATTAAAAGAACGAAAAAAGACAATTTATGATTTTATCTGCAATGAATTTTATGTGCCAATGAAGGCAAAGGAAATTGCAATGATGTTGAATATTCCAAAACCACAAAGGCAGGAGTTACAGGAAGTCCTAGATGCCTTAGTGGCAGATGGAAAAATCGAAGTTTCTGTAAAAGGAAAATATAGTAAGTCAGAAGGAAAATTTTTGACAGGAATTTTTACGGCACATCAGAGGGGATTTGGTTTTGTTACCATCGAAGGAGAAACGGATGATATTTTTATTCCGGAAACACAGGTAAATGGAGCAATGCATCAGGATACGGTGCAGATTTCGATTACCAGAGGTGCTTTTTTAGATAAACGGAAAGAAGGTATGGTTACAAAGATTTTAAGCCGTGGAACGGAGCGGTTAGTCTGTTATTATGAAGAAAGTAAAAATTTTGGTTTTGCAGTACCGGACAATCCTAGATTTACACAGGATATTTTTATTCCGAGAGAATGTTCTAAGGGTGCTGTAAGAGGTCATAAGGTAGTGGTTGAGATTACTGATTATGGAAAAGAGGGCAAAAAGCCTGAAGGTAAGGTGGTAGAAATCTTAGGGCATATCAATGACCCGGGAACAGATATTTTGTCCATTGTAAAAGGCTATGATTTGCCAATGGAATTTCCAGAAAAAGTATTAAATCAGGCAGAACGTGTGGCAAAGGAAGTCAGTGAAGCGGATATGGCAGGCAGATTGGATTTGCGTGACTGGCAGACCGTTACGATTGATGGAGAAGATGCAAAGGATTTAGACGACGCCATTACCATCACAAAAGAAGGAAATCAGTATAAACTGGGTGTACACATTGCAGATGTGACAAATTATGTACAAGAGCATAGTGCATTAGATGTCGAGGCGTTAAACCGTGGTACGTCTGTGTATTTGGTTGACAGGGTTATTCCAATGCTTCCACATAAGCTTTCTAATGGAATTTGCTCATTAAATGCAGGAGAAAACCGTCTCGCGTTAAGCTGTATTATGACGATTAATGAAAAGGGTGTTGTAACAGACCATACAATTGCAGAAACGGTAATCTGCGTGGACCGCCGTATGAGTTATAACAGCGTGAAAAAAATTTTAGAAGATAAAGATGAAGCAGAATGCAAAGAATACGAAGAACTTGTGCCGATGTTTGAATTAATGCAGGAATTGGCTGCGATTTTGCGTAAAAAACGTATGTCTCGCGGTTCGATTGACTTTGATTTTCCTGAAACAAAAATTCTTTTAAATGAACAGGGGAAACCGATTGAAATTAAGCCGTATGACAGGAATGTAGCGACTAAAATTATTGAAGATTTTATGTTGATTGCAAATGAAACCGTAGCACAAGATTATTTTTGGCAGGAGCTTCCATTTGTATATCGTACTCATGATAATCCGGATACCGAAAAAATTCAAAAACTTGGAACCTTTATCAATAATTTTGGTTATTCCATTCACATTGGACAAGATGAAATTCATCCAAAGGAACTTCAAAAGCTTTTGATGAAAATTGAAGGGACACCGGAGGAGGTATTAATCAGTCGGTTGACTCTGCGTTCGATGAAGCAGGCAAAATATACAACGGTCAGCACAGGACATTTTGGACTGGCTACACATTATTATTGTCATTTTACTTCACCAATCCGCCGTTATCCGGATTTGCAGATTCATCGTATTATTAAGGAAAATCTGCGTGGACGTATGAATGGAAAAAGAATTGACCATTATGAAAAAATCTTAGACGAGGTAGCAAGTCGTTCTAGTAAACTCGAACGTAGAGCAGAAGAAGCAGAGCGTGAAACGAATAAACTTAAAAAAGTAGAATATATGTCTGAGCATATTGGAGAGGTATTTGAGGGTGTTATTTCAGGTGTTACAGAATGGGGCTTTTATGTAGAACTGCCGAATACAGTTGAGGGATTGGTTCATGTTACTTCTTTGAATGATGATTATTATTACTATAATGAAAGAAATTATGAATTAGTTGGAGAAATCAGCAATCGCACTTATAAACTGGGGCAGAAGATTCAGGTATCTGTAGAATCTACGGATAAATTGTTAAGAACGATTAATTTTTGTGTGGCAGAGTAGTTACTTTTCACACCCACGCCAATCACTTGCTGATTGACGTGGGGAGAAAGTGATTCAAGAGTTGATTTCTGCTTCGCGAAGCGAATTTGTATGCAGAAATCAATCGTTGCTGGTCACGGAGTGAACAGTAACCGCAGAGTAATCTTTTTTATTTTTTAAACTAGAAGTTTATTGCAATAAAAGAAAAATTGGGTTATACTCATAAAGCAATGAGGAACTTGAGCAGTTACAATGGATTTATGAAAGGAGAAAATCATGGCGAAGGAGTCAAAAAAGTTAATAGCAAATAATAAAAAAGCGTACCATGATTATTTTCTGGAAGAAAAATATGAAGCTGGTATTGAGCTGCATGGTACGGAAGTGAAATCGCTTCGGATGGGCAAATGTAGTATTAAGGAAGCATTTGTGCGTATTCAAAATGGTGAAGTTTATATTTATGGAATGCACATCAGTCCTTATGAGAAAGGAAATATTTTTAACAAAGACCCGTTAAGAGCAAAAAAATTATTGCTTCATAAAGCAGAAATCCGAAAATTAACTGGAAAATTAACCGAACAGGGGTATACTTTAGTACCAGTAGAGGTATACTTAAAAGGAAGTCTGGTAAAAGTAGAGATTGCTTTAGCAAAGGGTAAAAAACTCTATGATAAACGACAGGATATTGCCAAGAAGGATATGAAGCGTGAGGCAGAGCGTGAATTTAAAATTCGTAACTTTGGATAATAAGTAATATTATAAAAATTGTTAAAATATTGGTTAAGAAATGAAGTAATTCTGCCGATGTAATAAATAGTTTGAGTCGGCTGTCATTTTTGACAGCCGTCAAGATAGAAGTGTAACAAAAAAGAAAAAAATGTTACAAATAAAAATTGAATATGGGCTTGTAATGGTTTCGACAGGGATTATGAAGCTGGAGAAGCGAGTCGTACGGGATACGTTAAATTCCAAAATTAAAAATAAACGCTGAAGATAATTTAGCATACGCAGCTTAATAGCTGCAGTCTGACCTAATGCACCTACACATTAGGACTCAGGCTTCGACGATGTAGGAAACGACATCGGCTAAGCTTTGCACCGATGGGCGTATAATGAAGCTACTGAAACAAATATCCTGCTTATAGGAGATTTGCGTAGGGAATGTTAAAGTATAAGCTACACTCGTAGAAGGGCAGGGGATTGATTTTTGGACACGGGTTCGATTCCCGTCAGGTCCACT
>CAYMHX010000241.1:0-3811 GCA_964390325.1 uncultured Roseburia sp.
TACCTGGTCATTTGTTTCATTACGGTATTCTAAGCCCAAGTCATAGTATTCTGTATTTAATTCGATGAACGGATGTAATAATTCATCCTTAATCATCTGCCAGAGAATACGGGTCATTTCATCTCCGTCCATTTCTACTAATGGTGTTGTCATTTTAATTTTTTCCATGTTTATCCTCTTTTCTGCCGTTTTAACAGCCTTTTAATCCATAAAGTCTACATGATTTTCATATAGACTGTAAAAACATATTTTGAATCACTTATGAAATTAAGACATCCCAGCCCAATCTGTCCATATTTTCTGCTGTACTGAAAATATGACTGCTTGCTAATTTTTCTGCTTTTTGGGCATCGTGTTCTTTTAATGCTTCAACAATCATCATATGCTCTTTATTCGATTCTATAGCACGATTGGTATCTGCTAATGTAATTTTTCTGACTCTTTGCAAATAATGATGAAAATCCGACAATACACGCTGTAATTCTTTACTGTTTGCTGCCTTATATAAAATTTCATGGAACTGATTATCCAATTCTACTAACTGCTCTGCATTTCCCTTTTTAGCATGAAATTCAGCACGAAATATAATTTCTTCCATTTCATCCAACTGTTCTTTTGTAATATATGTAGCAGCCCATTTTGCACAAAGCCCTTCCAGTCTGCATCGGATTTCATAAATATCCTGCATATCTTTTCTTGAAATACCTACTACATACGCACCTTTATTCGGAATAATGGAAACTAGTCCTTCCAGTTCCAACTGTCTTAAAGCTTCTCTGACAGGTGTACGGCTGACTCCAAGTTCTTCTCCGATATTTTTTTCCTTTAATTCCTCATTTGGTACATATTTTCCTGATAAAATATTTTCCCGAATAGTATGAAATACACGAGAACCTAAAGAATGTTTATCATCAATCATATTAATGGCCATGCCTTTCCATGTATTAATTTTTTAACACATTTGCCTGCAAACTTTCGATTGCTTTAACAATATTTGCAATACGAATTTATTATCTTACTAATTTTGGTATTCCGAGACTTTCACAGCTTTTTTCAATCATATCTATTAACTCTGCATCTGTAATTACTGTTACACGACCTTCATCGTACTGTTTATCAACCCAAACTTTTACGGTTTTTACAAGTTCTGAATTTTTATCCATACTCTTTTCTTTTGGAAGATGATAATAAGTATTAATCCAATGTGCAATACCTGCCAAACCTGAAGTATTTGAAACAGAAACCAATGGAGGACGATTTAAAAATTTTCCGGTATCAAAAATATTATAAATTTCTTCATTCTTTAATAATCCGTCTGCATGAATTCCCGCTCTAGTGACATTGAAATTACTTCCTACAAATGGTGTTCTGCTTGGCTGGATATAGCCCAATTCTTTTTCAAAATATTCTGCTAATTCTGTAATTACATTGGTATCCATACCATCTAATGTACCTCTTAACTGAGCATATTCAAATACCATTGCTTCCAAAGGTGTGTTTCCGGTACGTTCACCGATACCAAAAAGGGAACAGTTGACACCACTTGCACCATATAACCATGCTGTTGTAGAATTATTTACTGCTTTATAGAAGTCATTATGACCATGCCATTCAATCAATTCAGAAGGGACACCTGCATGTGTTGTTAAGCCGTAAATAATTCCCGGAACACTTCGCGGAATTACCGCACCCGGGAAGTTTACGCCATATCCCATCGTATCACAAGCTCTGATTTTAATAGGAATTTGATACTCCTCCATTAATTTCATCAATTCCAAACAGAATGGAATTACAAAACCATAAATATCGGAACGGGTAATATCTTCTAAATGACATCTAGGACTGATACCTGTTTCTAAACATTCTCTGATAACACTTAAATAAAGGTTCATTACTTCCCGTCTTGTCATCTTCATTTTATAGAAAATATGATAGTCCGAACAACTTACCAAAATACCTGTTTCTCTTAAACCGATATCTTTTACTAATTGGAAATCCTGTTTACTTGCACGAATCCAGCTTGTTACTTCCGGAAATTTATAACCACGCTCCAAACATTTATAAACAGCATCTCTATCTTTTTTGCTATATAGGAAAAACTCACTCTGGCGAATTAAACCTTTTGGTCCGCCTAATTTATGTAAATAATCATAAATGGTAACAATCTGTTCCGTGGTATATGGAGCTCTTGACTGCTGTCCGTCACGAAATGTAGTATCCGTAATCCAGATATTTTCCGGCATATTGTGAGGCACCATTCTATCATTGAATGCAATCTTTGGAATTTCACTATACGGAAATAGATTATGAAAAACATTTGGTTCTTCTACGTCCACTAATCTGTAAAAATGTTCTTCCAATTCCAGAAGATTATTTTTTTTATTTATTTTTACTTCTTTCATTCCTATCCCTCTTTCTCTTTACCAATTAATCCATTTTGCATAATTGTATACAATTATACTTTGATAATATTTTCACATTTATAGATAAGTTTGTCAATATCGTTTTTTTTATGTGTTTTATAAGTATAAATTATAGTTGCAAAAATTTGATAAAAATATTTTCTTTTTTGTCACACATCTTCCTTTGTTTCATATCTTATCATTGTAAATTAAATTTTTGGAGGACTTCAAATGAGTGATTTAGCTGCTACAAACTGTGGAAATGGATGTGGTTGTAATAACAACAACGACTGCTGCTCTATTATTTGGATTATTTTATTATTAAGCTGCTTCTGCGGTAACGGTAATGGTAGTTGTGGTATTAGTGCCAATAATGATGGATGCGGTAACAATAGCTGCTTGTGGATTATCTTATTACTGCTTTTCTGCGGCAATGGCTCCGGATTTGGCCTTGGCTGTGGTAATAACAACTGTGGTTGTAATTTTGGATGCTAATCCATTTTGCAATTGTTGGAATTTAAGGCAGGGTTAAAAAGATAAAATGCCCTCTGCATTTGGAAATTTGATTTCTTGGTGCAGAGGGTGTTTTATTGTAATTATCATAAATTTTTTATAATTGTATAAATGTGGTTTATATTTTTGATGAGAAAATATATATGTTTATAGTATAATATAAATATGGTTTGTGGTAGGTTTGCATTTTGTAAAAAAGAATTCATATTAAAGCATGACAGTTTGAATAACATCAAATATATTCAGATGATACGTTTCACTTCTCTTTTTTTTCTTCCTTCTTCCTCTCCTCCAGCATCTCTGCTGTCCCGCATTCCTTTGGCACTTGTTTCCGCTTCAAGCATTCCTCATCTATCTCATACACACTATTTCCATCTATAATCAGCATAATCAATCTTCCAAAACTATCTTTCTAATATTATATGCATATCCATGCCCCTCCTCGCATAAAATAAAAAGAAAAAATGCAAAAGGACCTTTTATGGAACATGATACTTATCTTGAACCAACCATTTTCGATACATTAACGGCAAGCCGAGAAATCCAGATGTTAAAATCTGCCATACCTTATATGAACCCTTCCCACAAACGCCCATTTGCCATATTTATCAAATATATGGAATTACAAAAGGCAATGCAAGAATTTATGCCTGGTACGGAAAGTTTAGCAGCCTGTGAAGTCCCTGCTGAAGAAAATAATCGATTTCATATGCTAACCGAAATACGAAAATATGCCACTCCAAAAGAGCAGGAACTAATAGATAATCTTACCAGTTTGTTTTCCATGCTCTCCCTTTATTCTGATGTATCTTAATTTTTCAAATATATACAAAGCAGAGCTATTGTAACAGTTCAGCCCACGCCATTCGCAAAGGCGACTTCGTCGCTTTCCCGTT
>CAYMHX010000242.1:0-3810 GCA_964390325.1 uncultured Roseburia sp.
TCGTGACCGCGTGTGGCGCAGGCGTGATTTTCAATCACCGCCTATATAGAAAAATACATTTCATTAAAAGAAAGGTTATGCTTATGAATATTCTTATTTTAAATGGAAGTCCCAAAAGAAAATACAGTGTCACACTTCAAACTGTACGTATACTTGCACCGTATAAAAAAAACTAAAAAAAACGCTAATAAAAAGACCTCAAAATGTGATATGTACTTAATTTATCACTTTGAGGTCTTTTTTTCAATCTTTTATGCTGTAAAATTTATCCGATAGTTACTCTTAAGTTACTGGTCACAGAGCTATCAGACACTTGCTGTCGGATAGCGAAAGAACATGATTCAGTAGTTGATTTCTGCTTCGCGAAGCGAATTTGCATGCAGAAATCAATAAGTTACTGGTCACGTGTGAACAGTAACACTCTTAATCATAGAGTGGTGTACCATTTTTGATTTTTCGGCAGATTTTCCAACCTAAAATCCAAAACATTGATACTACAATATAAAACGTAGAGCCTAAACCTACAATACACATAAAAACAATTAATAATAACATTCCTAAATTCATAATTTACACCCATGCCTTTCTATCATTCAACTATTGAAACTTTTATTATTATATCAGGCATGGTATTCTCTTTTTTCCATCTAAATCATGAATATACTTAATTAATGCTGTTCTATACTTTTCTTCATGGAGATACAGAATTTCCTCTATATGCCAAATCCTAAGATAAAAGGCGAGCATACAAAGCACATAACAGATAAAACTAAATATCCGCAGTTCTCGTTTTCCCGAATTAATCCGAATGGTTATCTGTCCAAGCACCGTTCTTACTGTTGCATGAATACGTTCTACTCTGCATATCGGACTTTTAAACACTGTATCATCTAGTTTTTTTATTTCCTGTATCTGACTCTGTTTTGATGTCATTGCACGCTCCGCAAAGGTATCTGCTTTTATATATGTGGTGTGCAATCCTGCCATAAACAGAATACATATTAAAAAATAGCACAGCCCTCGTCGGCTTTTGTGCAACATACACTGCTCCTCCTTTCTTCTAAGTCTTCTCTGTACCTACATTTGCCCATTATACAACAAACTTTCCAAAAAACCAAATAGTTTTTATTTTCCTTTTATCGCTATTGCTTATATATCTTATAATTAAAATTAAAAAATATTTCTTTAAAAAAACATTTTCAGATAAAAAAAACTGTGATAAAGTAACTTTGTCAGATTTTTATATATATGGCACCAAAAACCTATTGAATGGTTACTATATCTTTATATAATAAAGGAGATTTTACAATGAAAAAACTTTATGAAGGAAAAACAAAAGACGTTTATGAACTTGAAAACGGTAATGTAATGCTGAAATTCAAAGATGACTGTACTGGAAAAGACGGCGTTTTCGACCCGGGCGAAAATACAGTAGGCTTAACTATCGAAGGTATCGGTAAAGCGAACTTAGAAACATCTATCCACTATTTTGAACTTTTAAAAGAAGCTGGTATCAAAACACATTATGTAGGTGCAAACCTTGAAGAAGCTACTATGGAAGTTCTTCCTGCAACTGTTTTTGGACACGGTTTAGAAGTTATCTGCCGTTTAGTAGCAACAGGAAGCTTCATCCGCAGATATGGCGAATATATTGAAAATGGTACTGTTTTAGAAGGCGGTTATGTAGAATGTACTTTCAAAAACGATGCCTTAGGAGACCCACTTGTAACAGGCGAAGGTCTTGCTGCTTTAGGTATTATGACACCTGCTATGTTTGAAAGCATGAAAGAACAGACATTAAAAATTACAAAAATCGTTGCTGATGACTTAAAGACACTTGGTCTTGACCTTTGGGATATCAAATTTGAATTTGGTTACAACAACGGGGAAGTTATCCTTATCGATGAAATCGCTTCCGGTAATATGCGTGTATATAAAGATGGTTCTATCGTTGACCCTGTTGAATTAACAAAAATTATTAACAATCGTGCATAATCCATAAAGAGGAACGAAAAATTTGCTTTAATTCTTCGTTCCTTTTTTATTTTCTCTCAAAACTGCTCACTGAATCATTCGTACATTAATTGTAATTATTTTTTAAGAATTTCTTCTATTTCTTGTAACAGAATTGTAACCATCTTTTTTTCTAAAATGCTACAATATAATACTATAAATGAGCAAATATGAATAATATATCGAACAAGTATTCTTATTCAACAGACAATTGCTTGATTCCAGCTTAATTATTACATATTATTATTCTACAATAAGATACAGCTTAATACTTATAACTACAAGTATTGTATGCTGCATATTCTATCAATAGCAAACACTTAGTAATTACGATTTTTATAAGTATTTTAGAAAGGAACGGTATTTCAAATGAAAAAAATACTCTCAAACCATGCAATTACATTCTTATTACTCGCCCTCTCACTTACTCTGTGCGGCTGTTCTAATACTTCAGCGGATATTACGGTATTTCATGCTGATACACCTGAATATACTGCACAAATTTCTATGCCTCTTAACGATACTATTAGCTTAATGCCATTATTAAAAAGAGCCGATACTTTAGCTGAAAGCTATTATTATGAAGATGCAATTGCACTTCTTGAAAATGTACCACAGACATTCGCAGAACACTCTGAGGTATCAAGACGATTAGAAACCTATCGTACTGAACTCGCCTCTCTTGTGCCATACGAAGAACCTGTACGTCATATTTTCTTTCATTCTTTGATTGTAGATACTTCTCTTGCATTTGATGGAGATTTTATGGAAAATGGCTATAATTACTGGATGACTACCGTAGATGAATTTAAGGCTATGTTAGAAGAACTTTATGCAAATGACTATGTGCTGATTGATATTCACGAACTAGCAAAAGAAACGATTGATGAAAACGGAAATGTTGTATTAAAAGCAAATGCACCTTTAGTTCCGGAAGGAAAAAAACCTTTAGTTCTCTCCGTTGACGATGTCAATTACTACGAATATATGGAACATGATGGTTTTGCCCGTAAACTTTTAATCGATGAGAATGGAGATGTCAAAAATCTCTATATCACTGAAGATGGTACCGAATTAATCGGTGACTATGATGTTGCCCCAATTTTAGATTCCTTTGTAAAAGAGCATCCTGACTTCTCCTTACGAGGTGCAAAGGGTATTCTCGCTTTGACCGGATATGAAGGTGCTTTGGGATATGATACCCACCTTACCGACAGCCCTACGCTTCAAGAAGATATTAAGACAGCTACTGAAGTGGCTAACCGTTTAAAAGAAACAGGATGGCTGTTTGCAATTCATGGATATGGACACCGCGATGCCAATAAAATTACATACAATCATTTAGTAACAGACACGAATCGCTGGTTATCCGATATCGGTTCTATTGTTGGAGAAACAGATATTTATATTTATCCATATGGCTCTGAAATTGACTACTCTACCAATAAACTTTCTTACTTTAAAAGCATTGGATTGAATTACTTCTGTGGCGTGTGGACTAAACCATTTGTTTCTGTAAAAGATACTTATGTACGTCAAACCCGCTGTAACTTAGATGGTTATAATATGATTACAAGACCTAATTCTTTAGCAGATTTATTTGATGTATCTAAGGTATTAGATACCAGCAGACCAGAGCTTAGATAATGGTTACATAATCAAATTTTTCAAATAAAAAACTTTACTCTAAAAAAGAGCTTGTTTCACCAATTTAAATACATGAAACAAGCTCTTTATAATTATAGATTAGTAACTATTCAGTACCTTCATAGTTACGATGCAAAAATCCATTAAAAA
>CAYMHX010000243.1:0-3782 GCA_964390325.1 uncultured Roseburia sp.
ATTATATGAAAAGAAATACTGAAAATCCATATACAAAAATCACCCCTGCATTGCTCGAACTATCCGAATTAGGTAAGCAAAGTGCTGCGTTTAATCCTGAATTATACGCCACCTATGACGTAAAACGAGGATTGCGTGACTTAAACGGTAAAGGCGTCCTTGTAGGGCTGACCCAGATTTCCGATGTATGTTCTACACGCATCGATGAAAATGGTGTATCTGTTCCTGCACCGGGTTCTCTTTCTTACCGTGGCTACAATATAAAGGATATTATTGCCGGAATTGACCCACAAAGTCATTTTGGCTTTGAAGAATGTACCTATCTTCTTTTATTTGGGAAACTTCCAACCAAAGAAGAACTTACTAACTTTTCATCTATGCTTAGTGAATACCGCAGTCTTCCGACCTACTTTGTTCGTGACATTATTATGAAGGCACCTAGTAAAGATATGATGAATACACTTGCACGCTGCGTACTTACTATGTATTCTTATGACGAAAAAGCAGATGACACTTCTTTACCGAATGTATTACGCCAGTGCCTACAGCTTATCAGCTTGTTCCCAATGTTTTCTGTTTACGGTTATCAATCTTATAAGCACTTCCATGAAGGAGACAGTCTTTTTATCCATAGACCTGTTGAAACCTACTCAACAGCAGAAAATATTCTTCATATTTTACGTCCGGACAGTAACTTTACTCCTCTGGAAGCAAAATTGTTGGATACAGCACTTATTTTACATATGGAACACGGTGGTGGTAATAACTCTACCTTTACGACACATCTGGTATCTTCTTCCGGTACCGATACCTATTCTGCAATCGCTGCTGCTTTAGGTTCTCTAAAAGGACCAAAACACGGTGGTGCAAACTTAAAAGTTGTAAAAATGTTCGATGATATGAAGGAAGTTGTAAAAGACTGGACCGATGAAGAAGAAGTAGAACGTTACTTAATGGCACTTCTGAATAAAGAGGCTTTTGACAAACAGGGACTTATTTATGGTATGGGACACGCTGTTTACTCTTTATCAGACCCTCGTGCTGAAATTTTCAAAAGCTTTGTAGAACAGCTTTCTGCTGAAAAAGGTATGACCGATGAATTTAATCTCTACGCTTTAGTAGAACGCCTTGCACCTGCTGTCATTACAAAGAAACGCAAGATTTATAAAGGTGTCAGCCCGAACGTAGACTTTTACAGTGGCTTTGCATACCGTATGCTTGGTCTGCCAATGGAACTTTATACTCCAATTTTTGCCATTGCCAGAATTGCAGGCTGGAGTGCACATCGTCTTGAGGAATTATCCATTGATGGTAAAATTATGCGTCCTGCTTACAAAAACATCTGTGACAAAAAAGAATATATTCCTATGGAACAACGTTAAACGTGTAACTATCTATTCGGCGATAAAAAACTTCGCCAAATAGATAGCCCTCCGGGGGATGCACACACACGCAGATAAGGAAATTGTCACTTCGTGACCGCGTGTGCCACAGGCGACAATTTTTAATCACCGCCTATATATTACAAATATTCTGATTTTGCAGACTGTAACCCTTTATAAAACCAGAAAAATACTATCAATACAAGTACCGCAGGGATATAATTCAAAAAACCTCCAATCCCCAAAATATACTTATCTAACACTTCTATTCCTCCATAAAAAATCACTGCTGCTCCCATTACCGCCTGACGACGGTAAACAGCCTCAATAAATCCCACTGTATCTTTGCATTTATAAAGTTCTTCTTCTGCAAGTATCATTCCTATCTGTTTACTTTTCTTCATATTAAGTGCAGAAACTATAATTGCAATTCCTAAAATAATTAATACCACATTAAAAATCGTCATTACATCCATCTTGCTATTCTCCTTTTTCTAATTTGCATGATTGAAAAAAATTATATCGCAGACTTATTTGAAGTTTTCCTTCACAAAAGAAGCCTAAGCTGTCCATCGGACAGTATTCACACCTGAATCATGTTTTTTCGCTATCAGACAGCAAGTGTCCGATAGTCCTGTGAACTGTTACACAATTATAACCTTAAATTTGAAACCTTGCAATTAGTATTTGCAATGAGAAATAAAATAGTGTACAATAGTACTAGATTATTTTGTTATTGTATTTAAGGGGGCCTATAAATGAAATTAGATGATGCTAAAATATTAATTTGTGATGACTCAATTCTTGCCAGAAAACAATTAAAAGATGTCATTCTTTCCTTTGGAACTCCGACATTTATTGAAACATCAAACGGACAAGGTGCTATCGACAGCTATAAAAAAGAACAGCCTAATTTAGTTTTTCTGGATATTGTTATGCCTGTAAAAGATGGAAATGCTGCTATTCGCGAAATCCGAGAATTTGACCCACAGGCAGAAATTATTGTTGTATCTTCTGTTGGTACACAAGAACAGTTAAAAGCTGCAATTAAAGCTGGTGCAAAGGATTTTGTCCAGAAACCAATTACAGCCAAGCAAATTGGCTCTATAATTACTTCACGCTTTGAAGGGAGATAATATATGTACGCACAGTTTTTCGGAAATTTTCTGCTTTCACATGAATTAATTACAACCGAACAATTAGTTGAAGCGATGGAACGCAAAAACGAACACCGTCTGCGTTTCGGTACTTTAGCAATGCACGCAGGCTATTTAAGTGCAAGCGAAGTAGAACACATACGCATTATGCAAACTCACAGAAATCTCAAATTCGGTGAAATAGCAATCGAAATCGGACTTCTTTCCGAGGCACAGGTTGATGAACTGCTAGCTCTCCAACAGCCAGATTACTTAGCCTTTGGACAAGCCTTAATTGATATGGGTATTATTGATAACCATGAATGGGAACGCCTTGTTGTCGATTATATCTCAGAAACAGAAATCAATGAATTAGATTACTATGATGAATCACGCGAAAAAGTAGAAGAATTTTTCCATAACATTATGGAAGAAAAAAATAACCATAACGAGCCTGTTTCTAATTTTAAAGTAGACTATTGCACCCTTTTGTTTAATAATTTAGTACGTTTTATTGGGGATGATTTTACACCTTTAAAAGGTATTAACTATCCTGAATATCCTACAGAATTTTGTATTTCTCAGGAAGTACACGGCAGATATCCTATCAAATTATATATTGATATGCCAAAGGAAACTTGTATCGAATTTGCATCTCGTTATATAGGTGAAACACTGGATGACTTTGACGAATATGTAGAAGCTTCTATCATGGATTTTTCCAACTTACATAATGGTCTATTCTGCGTAAACGAATCCAGCAGCAATAACATAGAATTAACCTTATCGCCTCCACAGATTGAAACAGAACCATTACTTATTTTTGAACATCCAACTTCTGTAATGTCTGTTCTTTTCCCATTTGGAACGGTTAATTTTATTTTTGAAATCAAAAATTAAGATATAACCTAACTATTCAGAGTAAATCAAAACATTATAACTATTTTATAAAAAGGGTGTCACAAAATAACTAAATTTTAGTTGTTTTGTGACACCCCTTTAAAAATGTTCATCAGTTACTAAATTCCTAAAAACTTCTTTACTACGCTCTGCATTTCTTCTACTTCACACACAGTATTATGACGAATTTTGGCATTTCTAATTTCTTCAATTGCCTGTGGAACTGCTACTTTTCCAATTTTGCTTAATTCATCTACTAATACAAAATCATCCATTGCATCATATTTTTCATCAATGGCATTCATAACGCTTCTTGTAAACTTAAATGGACTTGCGGTAGAAGCAATCACTGTTTTTACTGTAT
>CAYMHX010000244.1:0-3775 GCA_964390325.1 uncultured Roseburia sp.
TCTGATGTTTTTCATTTTGGCTGATGGCTGAACTGTTACGAACTGTTATTATTAAGAAAGGAACCTTATGGACAACAATTTTTTTCAAAATAATCCTTCTTTTCAAAATCTGCCACCAGAAAAACTTGCCTTTTTAATGAATTTCGCAAATGCAAAAAAACCAATTCAAATGAATGAAATGCTACCTTTTTTAATGTCTTCCATGAATCAAGCAAAAAAAGAAAACATTCAGTTTACACCATCTGAGTCTGACCTATTGGTTGAAGTATTAAAGCAAGGATTACCACCTGCAGAAGCAAAAAAAGTTGATATGGTCATGCAACTTATGAAAAACAAAAAATAAAAAAATGTCTGTCGTTTAACAAACTTTATGTTTCATACGGCAGACATTTTTATTTTTACCATAAGGATGCAACATCTATCTGAAGCAGCGTATCAAGTGGTGCTTTACTTTGCCCATTTCCATCCGTTCCTTCAAAATATTTTTCACTGGCAGATTCAAACAAAATCAATAATGCACCATTTTCAAATGCAACTTCTTCCGAACAAGGTGGCATTTCTACTTCTACTGCAGGCTTTGATAAATTTTTATCAAGTTCTATCAAAGAAGTATAGGCTTTTAAATAAGAGGAACTTTTCCTTCCATAAGAAGTACTAAAATAAACCGCTCCCGTTTCATCAAAAGCAACTCCCTGCACCTTCTTTGGAATTTCATATTCTGCCATCGCAATTAAGGTATCGCTATCTTCATCAAATAAATAGGAGACCATTTCGCCATCAAATACTATGGTATGTGTAGCCACCCAAATACGACCTCCATAATAAGCAATACAGGAAGGACTATTTTCTATTTCATACTCTGTCGAAATCCCTGATACATCTACGCAGTAATTCGCCCCTGATTCTGCAATTAGCTGTACAAATTTATAATCTATCCGTTCTAAGGTATTATTTTCCGAATGACAGACCCAGATATTCTCTCCATCATACGCAACACCACCCAGATGACTATTCGCTTTCATTTCTATAGAAACCAAATATGCACCTGTCTCTCTGTCAAAAATCATCAATGTTCCCGGAATGTTTTCTGACTCTGCATAAGAAGTCATTAAAATATATTCCGGTGTCATACAAAGTCCCTGCATACACTGCATGGCCTGCGTAATATAATTGTTCAAATAATCGCTTTCTCTGGTTTTTGGCATCCCGGGAATAATTAATTCTTCCAAAAAAGAATAATCACATTCCGTCAAAGTTTTTTTACTTTCGGTTTTACTACGGCGTGTTTTATAAGTGTATTTTTCTACATTGTTGTAATTATCAATCGGTTTTGTCCATTTTGCAAAAAGTACCAATTCCGAACTCATAGAAGAATCCAGTGTGGTCACCTTATGTTCAAATTCCTCCTCCAAATACCAGCCTGCAAAATTATATCCCTCTCGTGTCGGTACTTCTAATATATACGGAAACTCTGATGCACAAATCTTATTTTTATTTTTTTCATGATTTATGCCACCATTTAGGGCATAAGCAACAAAAAGACAGGCCTCATCATCATACGTTTCCTCTACATCTGTCTCAAATGACAAAATCGAAGAAAGCATGTCGATTACTGCCTGCTCATCAATTAACATGCCTGCCGAGTGTGTTCCACTCAGCAGACATGACATCATATATACAATTAGGAAAAATTTACTCCCTGTACGCAAGTTGAAAACTCCTTATTCTTCCATATTTTCTAACTTGCTGGCTCTACTTTCAATTTCTTTTGCCTGAACATCTGATGGTGCCTGTTCATATCTTGCAAATTCATACGAATAAGTACCGTTACCGCCTGTCATAGAACGTAAATCTGTATTATAACCAAACAATTCCATCATTGGAACATCTGCAACGATTTCCTGATAACCATATTCTGATGGATTCATACCTAATACACGACCACGGCGTTTATTTAAGTCGCCCATGATATCACCTGTATATTTATCCGGCACAAGTACCTTTAAGGAAACAATTGGTTCAAGAAGCACTGGATTTGCCTGCATAAAGCCTTTCTTGAATGCCTGACGTGCAGCGGTCTTAAATGCCATTTCAGAAGAATCTACCGGATGGTAAGAACCATCATAAAGAACTGCCTTTACGCCAACTACCGGATATGCTGCAACAGGACCGCTTAAACAAGACTCCTGAATACCCTTTTCTACTGCCGGGAAGTAGTTCTTTGGCACTGCTCCTCCTACTACTGTCTGCTCAAATGTATATGCTGTTTCCATATCACCGGATGGCTCAAATGTCATCTTAACATGACCATACTGTCCATGTCCGCCAGACTGCTTTTTATATTTGTACTCTACATCAGCTTTCTTACGGATTGTTTCACGGAATGCTACTCTTGGTTTCTTTAATTCTACTGCTACTTTGTAACGATTCGCCAGCTTGCTTACTACAACATCTAAGTGTTGGTCACCCATACCATAAAGCAATGTCTGTGCATTTTCACTGTCATTTACAGCTTTTAATGTTAAATCTTCTGCCATCAATTTTTGTAATGCCTGTGAAATCTTATCTTCATCGCCTTTGTTTACAGCTTTGTATCTCATATATGTATATGGTGTGGAGATAGACGAACGAATATACACAATTGGGTTTGCCTTTGTGGAAAGGGAATCTGTGGTAGCTGTATTAGAAAGTTTTGCTAACGCTCCAATGTCACCTGCATGAAGTTCTTTTACTTCTTCCGGTTTATTTCCTGTCAACACATAAAGCTTACCAATTTTTTCTTCTGTATCTTTGTGATGATTCCAAAGAAGGTCATCTGTCTTTAATACACCTGAATTTACTTTGATTAAAGAATATTTTCCGATAAATGGGTCTACAATTGTCTTAAATACATAAGCTGATTTTGCTTTTGCGAAATCAAAGTCTGCATTATAAACTTCATTTGTCTTTGCATTGATACCTGTGCAAGTGCATTTTTCCGGGCTTGGAAGGTATTTTACAATGTCAACTAATAAAGTATAAACACCACGGGCTAAAACATTAGAACCCATAAGTACAGGAACAATACTTCCATCTGCTACATTTACACGAAGTGCCTGACGAATTTCATCTTCTGAAAATTCTTCACCGCTGAAATAACGGTCCATAAATTCTTCGCTTGTTTCTGCAACTGCTTCCATTAACGCTTCGCGACAAAGTTCTAAATTTTCCTGTGAGTATTCCGGAACATTAAATTTCTCAACAGTTCCATTGTCTAACCAGCGTTTTGCTCTCTGCTGTAATACATTTACATATCCAACAAACTTTCCATTTTCACGAACCGGTAAATGGAATGGAGCAATTTTCTTTCCATATAATTCCTGTAAATCAGCAACCACCTGACGATAGCTAGCTTCGTCAATATCCATATCAGTAACAAATACCATTCTTGGTAATTTGTATTTTTCACAGATTTCCCATGCCTTTTTTGTACCTACTTCAATACCAGCTTTGCCTGAAACTACAATAATCGCTGCATCTGCAACTGTCACTGCTTCTTCAACTTCTCCCACAAAATCAAAATAGCCAGGTGTATCTAAAATATTAATCTTTGTATCGCCCCAGATAATCGGAACTACTGATGTATTAATCGAAAATACACGTTTGATTTCTTCCTTATCATAATCACTGATAGTATTACCGTCTGTCACCTTTCCCATACGTGTTGTCTGACCAGCTAAGTAAGCCATTGCTTCTACTAAACTAGTCTTTCCACATCCCCCGTGTCCTAAAAGAA